>NZ_PYUK01000018.1:0-133557 GCF_003097365.1 Pseudomonas sp. B1(2018) | reverse complement strand
TCGGCGCTTGGGTGAAAGGAGGAGGGGCGAAATCTCCCACGGATCTGTACTGCGCTAACAGTCAGAATCGGGCTTTGTCCCTCCTCCTCCCTTCAAGTCCTACCATACAAGCGGGCTTGCTCGCGAAGGGGCCGGAACAGACAAATCAGGACATCAGCTAGACTCCTCACCCAACAACCCCGCCGCACCCTGCGGTCTAGAGGTTCCAGAGGAGTTCCAGTGAGTAATCGAGGCGAGCAGTCGCTGCTCAAACAATCGACCTTCCTGATGCTTGCCGTGACATTCGCCGGGATCATCACCGGTTTTGTGTCGGGCGCCCAATCCATCCTGTTCGATGGCTTCTTTTCGTTGATCGCGGCCTTCATCAAGGTCCTGATGCTGATCACCGCCAGGCTGATCGCCAAGGAAAGCAACCAGCGCTTCCAGTTCGGTTCCTGGCACCTGGAACCCATGGTGCTGGTGATCGAGGGTAGCTTCATTTTCCTGGTCGCCATTTACGCCTTTCTCAACGGCGTGTTCGGCATCATCAGCGGAGGCCGCGAGGTCGAATTGGGGCTGGTGATCTTCTACGCGGCGTTCTTCACTGTCGTTGAGCTCATTTACTTTTTCTACGTCCGCCATCGCAACCGCACGCTCAACTCATCTTTGATCCAGTTCGACAACATCAGTTGGCTGGTGGACGCAATGCTGTCGGCGGGGCTGCTGGTGAGTTTCCTCATCGCGCTGCTGCTCAAGACGCAGGGTTACGACAAGTGGGCGGTGTATGTCGACCCGATGATCCTGATTCTGCTGGCCCTGGGCATGCTCCCCCCGGCGCTGAAAATCCTCGGACCGGCCTTGCGCGATGTGTTGGGGATCGTCCCGGATCAGCTGGACGACAAGGTGCGTCAGGTGATGGAGGTGGCGAAGGTCGAGCATGGTTTCGACGACTACATTTCCTACGTGCAGAAGCACGGCAGGGCGTGTTTTATCGAGATCCACATCGTATTGCCGAAGGATTACTGGCTGGACGGCGTGGGGCAACTGGACAGTCTGCGCGAGGAAATTTCCGCGAAGCTTGGCGAGCCGGATGCCGCACGATGGCTGACCATCAGCTTTACCGGGGACCGCAAGTGGATTGAGTGACAGCCAGGTGACCTCTTTGAGGTCATTCGCGAGCAGACAGTCAGCCGAGATATACCGCCAGCCCGCGATAACAGGTCGCCAGGTGATAAGGCGTGGTCGACGGCATGTCGCGGCGGCTGACTTCACCGTGCTCATCACGACACTCAAACCAGCCTCCTGCATGCAGCGAACGCTGCTGCAACGCCTGCAATTGACGCATTACATCCGCTTCGCTGTCCGGACGCAGCGTCAGGGCGCGCAGGTATTCGGCCTGGGCCCAGATGCGCTGCGTGGCGTCCCGGACGCCGCTACCTGGCTCGAGGTCGAGCATGGCCCGCACCGCACCGGTCTGTTGATCGACGCCCAACTGCTCGGTAAAGGCGAAGGCTCTTTCCAGATCGGCATGCAGGGTTGAAGTGCGCAGCAGCGCCGAGGACTCCAGCAGGAAATACCACTCGAACTGATGCCCCGGTTCAAACCAGTTATCCACAGACCCCAGCGGCTTTTCCATCAACACGCCGTGCTGCGGATCGATGAAGCGCGCGTGCATGGCTGTGCATAACTCGATGAGTGCGTGTTGCGCGTCGAGATCTTCACGCACCGACAGGGTGGCGAGGAATGCTTCGGCCAGGTGCATCAGCGGGTTTTGCAAGGGGCCGCTGCCCAGCGATGCCCAGTCGCGGTCGAGCGTGGCTTCATACAGACCGTCGTCCGTGGCGAAACGCTGCGCGATCACTTCCAGCGAGGCGTTGAGTACCGACTCGACCAATGGCTCGCGGACCTTGTCCCAGTAATGGGCGCAGGCGAACAGGATGAACGCGTGGGTGTAGAGGTCCTTGCGCTGATCCAGCGGCGCCCCTTGTGCATCGACGCTGTAGAACCAGCCACCGTGCTCGGCATCGTGGAAGTGCCGCTGCAACGAGCGGAACAACGCGGCGGCGCGCTCTTCGGCGCCCGGCACCTGACCGATCAGGCTGGCAAAAAGATACAGCTGCCGCGCACAGGCCATGGCCCGGTAGCGTTGCGGTGGCAGCGGTTGGTGTTCGGCATCCAGCGCCTCGTAGGGCAACGCCATGTCGGCATTCCAGCCCGGACCTTGCCAGAGCGGCACGATGACGTTCAGGAAGTGCTGTTGCACCGAGGCGAACAGGGCGGTCAATTCAGGCTTGGAGGCGGAGCGGGGAACAGGTGGCATTGGCTGGCGTCGTCACGGCAGGGGCGATTGCGCGACATGTTAGCAGAGAGGCTGACTTGAGAGAGGCTGTGTCTGTCAGGCCGCTTTCGCGAGCAAGCCCGCTCCCACAGTAGTTTGCTGTGTGACGTAGATAGCATTCACACCAGGAACCCTGTGGGAGCGGGCTTGCCCGCGAAGAGGACGGTTCAGGCACTAGAGAACTAGCCCGCCAGCAGCCACGCCCCGGTCACCGCCGAAGCTGCGCCCGCTAGTCGCACCAACGGCGCTGCGGCCTGCGGCAACACCCGCACCACCGCATAACCTACCGCATGCAACACTGCCGTCGCGGCGACAAAACCTGCGGCATAGGTCCAGGGACTCGACATCTCCGGCAGTTCCAGCCCATGCGCCACACCATGAAACAGCGCAAACAACGCTGTCGCACCCACCGCCATTACCAGCGGTGGACGCACAGCCAGCGCCACCGCCAGCCCCAGGGCCAATACGGAAGCGGCAATCCCGCTCTCCAGTGCGGGCAGGTTCATTCCTTCAAAGCCCAGAACCCCGCCAATCAGCAGGGTCCCGACGAAGGTGCATGGCAGCGCCCAGCGCGCAGCACCTTGCTGCTGTGCGGCCCACAGGCCGACCGCGAGCATCGCCAGGAGGTGATCGAGACCGCCAAGCGGATGGCTGATACCGGCGATCAAGCCATTGTCGCCGTGCCCTGGATGGGCGAAGGCGAGGGCTGGCGTCAGCAGCAGGGCCAGGGCGCCGAGAATGCGTTTCAGTGTCATGGAATGCTTCCTTGTTGAAGGGGTGATCAGGCCGCGGTCAGCAAGCCCTGGCGTTCGATGAAGGCGATGATCTGTTCCAGACCCTGGCCGGTTTTCTGGTTGCTGAAGACAAATGGCTTGCCGTTGCGCATGCGCTGGGTGTCGCTGTTCATCATCTCCAGAGAGGCACCGACCAGCGGCGCCAGGTCGATCTTGTTGATCACCAGCAGGTCGGATTTGCAGATCCCCGGCCCACCCTTGCGCGGCAGCTTGTCGCCAGCGGAGACGTCGATCACGTAGATCGTCAGGTCGGACAGTTCCGGGCTGAAGGTCGCGGAGAGGTTGTCGCCACCGGACTCCACGAGAATCAGGTCCAGGCCCGGAAAACGGCGATTGAGTTGATCCACGGCTTCAAGGTTGATCGAAGCGTCTTCGCGGATGGCGGTGTGCGGGCAGCCGCCGGTTTCCACGCCGATGATGCGTTCCGGCGCCAGGGCTTCGTTGCGCACCAGAAAGTCGGCGTCTTCGCGGGTGTAGATGTCGTTGGTTACCACGGCCAGGTTATAGCGCTCGCGCAGGGCCAGGCACAGGGCCAGGGTCAGGGCGGTTTTGCCGGAGCCGACCGGGCCGCCGATGCCGACGCGCAGGGGTTGTGTGTTCATGTGATTCTCCAAAATAACAGGCCCTAGGAACGGAACAGACGGCTGTACTGGCGCTCATGGGCCATACACGCCAGGGACAGGCCGAAAGCGGCGCTGCCGTAGTGATCGGGATCGATTCGGGTGGCGTTCTGTTGCGCCTGTTGAAGCAGCGGCAACAGTTCGCTGGTCAGGCGTTGGGCGGCTTGCTGGCCCAATGGCAAGGTCTTCATCAGCACCGCCAACTGGTTTTCCAGCCAGCTCCATAGCCACGCAGCCAATGCGTCCTGCGGGCTGATCTGCCAGGCGCGTGCGGCCAAGGCCCATCCCAGGGCCAGATGGGGCTCGCTGCGTTGTTCGAGGAAGGCGCGGGCGGCTGAGTCGAGTTCCGGCAAGCCGTTGAGTAATTGCTGCAACGAGTAACCCATCTGCCGGCTTTCCTGATGCAGCTCGCGGGTTTCGCGACTGGCGCGATGTTCCTCGCAGCGTTGCAGCAATTGGCCCCAGTTGTCCTCGCTGGCGGCCACGCAATGGGCGAGCAGCAGCGGCGCTTCGAAGCGTGCCAGGTTCAACAGCAACTGATCGCTGATCCAGCGTCGCGCACTGTCGGGGTCGTTTACCCGGCCGTTATCCACAGCCATTTCCAGCCCTTGGGAGTAGCTGTAGCCGCCAATCGGCAATTGCGGGCTGGCCAGGCGCAGCAGCGCCCAGGCCGGGTTCATGGGCGTACGCCGAACTGGTGCAGTTTCGGCGCGTAGTTGAAGTCCTCATCACCGTGGCGCGAATGATGATGGCCACCGCCGTAGGCGCCATGTTCCGGCTGGAACGGCGCTTCGATGTTCGAGGCCATGGCACCGAGTTGTTCGAGCATGGCCTTGAGCACGTAGTCGTCGAGCAGGCGCAACCAGCCGTCGCCGACTTGCAGGGCGACATGGCGGTTGCCCAGGTGATAGGCCGCGCGGGTCAGTTCGAAGGCATTGGCGCAGGTGACGTGCAGCAGTTGTTCGGGGCGGGCGCAGACACGCACGATTCGCCCGTCTTCGGCTTGCAGGCATTCGCCGTCATGCAGCGGCGGCTGGCCACGCTCCAGAAACAACCCGACGTCTTCGCCCTCGGCACTGAAACAGCGCAAACGGCTTTTGCTGCGGGCTTCGAACGTCAGGTGCAGTTCAGCGGCCCAAACGGGTCGGGGGTCGATTCTGCGATGAATCACCAGCATCGGAAGGCTTCCAGCAATGGACGATGCTCAGGCTAGAGCAAGGGGCTTGCCAATCGACATGATGCGTAGGAAATGGCTGACGGAGGTGTAGGAGGGGTATCGATTGAGTGATTTTTTTGGTTGAAGTTGGTGCGTTGTTTTTGAGTTGCGCACCAAGTTGAAGCGATGCAGTTCATTGTGGGAGCGAGCTTGCTCGCGATGACGGCGTATCTGTCACATTGATTCTGTATGTGCCGACGCTATCGTCGGAACGCCGCCCGGAGCAAGCTCGCTCCCACAGGGTCTTGATCCAGACTGAAGGTTAAGGGTTACTCGGTGCTACCGAGCCCTTGCCAGTGCTTGAGGCCGATAAAGATAAACCGCAACTGCTGGGTGATTTTTGCCTGGGGCGTCAGGTGCTCAGGCAAGGCCTCGGCGGGCGGATCGATGATGTCCGGCAGGGTGGCGAACACGCTTTTGACGATCAGGTCCGCCATGACGCTCAGGTCGGCGATGTCCAGGTGCTGCAGTTTCGGCATCAGTGACAAATCCGCCGCCAGGTCCGAACTGATGCCTTCACGCAGACGGCCAATGGCCTGGCGCACCGGCAGCGAACCGCCGTATTGCTCGCGGGCGAGAAACAGGAACTGCGAGCGGTTGGCGCTGACCACGTCGAGAAAGATCCGCACCGAGGCATCGATGATGCCGCCCATCACGAATTCGTTGTGCCGTACCAGGCGAATGGTTTCGCGGAAGGTCTGGCCGACTTCGCTGACCAGCACCAGGCCCAGTTCATCCATGTCGGCGAAATGGCGGTAGAAACCGGTCGGTACGATGCCGGCGGTTTTCGCGACTTCACGCAGGCTCAGGCTGCCGAATCCTCGGCCGCCGTCCATCAGGCGCCGGGCAGCGTCCATCAGGGCATTACGGGTCTGTTGTTTCTGTTCGGCGCGGGGCAGCATCGCAAGGGCGTTTTCTGGACAGGGACGCGGCGCACTCTAGCAAATCGGCTTTGCCGGCGTCGAACGACTGTGAGGGATCAAGCGGGGAAGTGCGGCAGTTATCAAGCGGGGGTGCTGAAAAGTCAAAAGCCCAATCCGGGGATTGGGCTTTTTTTCTGGGCGGCCATGGGGCTTAGCTCAGAGTGCTGTTGCGTTCGATCACACGGTCACCACCGCCTTCAGCGAGGGTTTGACCTTGTGGAGTGCGATCCGAACCGTCGGCAGCGAGGGTTTGACCTTGTGGGGTGCGGTCCGAACCGTCAGCGGCGAGGGTCTGGCCTTGTGGGGTGCGATCCGAACCATCGGCAGCCAGGGTCTGACCTTGTGGTGTACGGTCCGAGCCATCCTGAGTGATCAGGCCTTTTTCTTTCAGGCGATCATTACCGCCTTCGGCAAGGGTTTGACCCTGAGGAGTACGCTCGGAGCCATCGGCGGCGACGGTCTGGCTGAACACCGAGTGGTCTTGTTTCACTTGTGGGGTGGCCTGGTCAGCTGCTGGCAGGGCAAAAGCAGTGCTGGCCAGCATCGAGAGTGAAAGGCTAAGCAGTAATTGGCGTTTCATGATTGTTGTGCTCCTCGGGGGTGCGAAAAAGTGGGTACGAGGGCAATGCTACTCTCGATAAATCGATATAAAAGTTCATAAACGCAATGGTAATAATCAACGGAATTGATTGTTTGCTGGGGAGGCTCTAGACCGAGCGTTTCCGGCGAGTTGTCTTGCACCGGTTTGGGTATTTTCGACCCATCTTTGACGTGTAAAAGTGCGGGGCCGGTAACGCTGTTCGACTGATGAGTCAGTATCGGACTGGCTGAATTCGGCGAAATCGGCCTATCGATTAAACCTGCCGGGTTTTTATCAGTCGTAGACTTCATGGCGAGCCGCTTCCGGCTCACCGTTTCACCTGTGCGCCGCAGTCGGGGCGCTCAGTCGTATCAGGAGCCCTGTGCAATGACGCGCACCCAAAAGACGTTTGTCTGGACCCTTTCCACCTTTCTTACCTTGTTGGCGTTGCTGGTGCTGATCATCGTGTTCTTCGACTGGAACCGGATCAAACCGCCGCTCAACGCCAAGGTTTCCGAAGAACTGCACCGCGCTTTTGCCATCAACGGCAATCTGTCGGTGGTCTGGCAGACCGAGCCCGATGAAAACGGCTGGCGTGCCTGGGTGCCGTGGCCCCATGTGGTGGCCGAGGACCTCAGCCTGGGCAACCCGGACTGGTCGAAGCAACCGCAGATGGCCACTCTCAAGCGTGTCGAGTTGCGCATTTCACCCCTGGCTTTGCTGGCACAGCGGGTGGTGATCCCGCGTATCGACGTTGCCGAGCCGAATGCACAGCTGCAACGCCTGGCTGACGGGCGCGCCAACTGGACGTTCCAATTCGACCCCAAAGACCCGAACGCCGAGCCTTCCAGTTGGGTGGTGGATATCGGTGCGATCGGCTTCGACAAGGGCCACGTCACCCTCGACGACCAGAGCCTGAAGACGCAGCTCGACGTGCTGATCGATCCGTTGGGCAAGCCGATTCCGTTCAGCGATATCGTCGGCGACAAAGCGGCGAAAGCCGCGCAGGAAAAGGGCTCGTCCCCCCAGGATTATGCGTTCGCCCTCAAGGTCAACGGCCAGTACCACGGCCAGAAACTCGCGGGCCAGGGCAAGATTGGCGGGCTGTTGGCGTTGCAGGATGCGACACGGCCGTTTCCGCTTCAGGCACAGGTGAAGATCGCCGATTCCAGCGTCGAACTGGCTGGCACCCTGACCGATCCGCTGAATCTCGGCGCCCTGGACCTGCGCCTGAAACTGGCCGGCACCAGCCTGGGCAACCTCTACCCGCTGACCGGCGTGATCCTGCCGGACACTCCACCCTATGCCACCGACGGCCATCTGATCGCCAAGTTGCACGAGCCGGGTGGCGCGGTGTTCCGCTATGAAGAATTCAACGGCAAGATCGGCGAGAGTGACATCCACGGCAGTCTGACTTACGTGGCCAGCCAGCCACGGCCAAAACTCAGCGGCTCGCTGCTGTCCAATCAATTGCTGTTCGCTGACCTGGCGCCGCTGATCGGCGCCGATTCCAACGCCAAACAGAAGGCCCGTGGCGGTGACAGCAAACAACCGGCGGACAAAGTGCTGCCGGTCGAAGAGTTCAAGACCGACCGCTGGCGCGATATGGACGCCGATGTCGAGTTCACTGGCAAGCGCATCGTGCACAGCGAAAAATTGCCATTCAACGACCTCTATACCCATCTGGTGCTCACCGATGGCGTGCTCAGCCTCGAACCGCTGCGCTTCGGCGTGGCCGGCGGCAAGCTGGATGCGCAGATTCGCCTGAACGGCCACACCGATCCCCTGGAAGGCCACGCCAGGCTCACGGCGCGGGGCTTCAAGCTCAAACAGTTGTTCCCCGGCTTTGAGCCGATGAAAACCAGTTTTGGCGAGCTCAATGGCGACGCAGATATCACCGGTCGCGGCAATTCGGTGGCCAGGCTGCTGGGCAGTGCCAACGGCAATCTGAAAATGCTGATCAACGATGGCGCCATCAGTCGCGAACTGATGGAGCTGGCGGGCCTGAACGTCGGCAACTACGTGGTGGGCAAAATCTTTGGCGACAAGGAAGTGAAGATCAACTGCGCGGCCGCCGACTTCGGTATCCAGTCCGGCCTGGCCACCACCCGCCTGTTCGTATTCGACACCGAGAACGCCATCGTCTACATCGACGGCACCGCTAACATGGCGACGGAACAACTGGACCTGACCATCACCCCGGAATCCAAGGGCTGGCGCCTGATTTCATTGCGTTCGCCGCTGTATGTGCGCGGCAAGTTCATCAAGCCCGATGCCGGGGTCAAGGCCGTGCCGTTGATGCTGCGTGGCGCGGGAATGGTGGCGCTGGGCGTGATCGCTGCACCGGCGGCAGGGTTGCTGGCGCTGGTGGCGCCGAGTGGTGGTGAGCCGAATCAATGCGCACCGTTGCTGGAGCAGATGAAGTCGGGCAAGGCGCCTGTCACCGTCAAGCCAGGCAAATAATTGGGCGTCTTTAGGGGCCCCTTCGCGAGCAGGCTCGCTCCCACAATGATCTGAGTATGCAGAACCAATGTGGGAGCGAGCTTGCTCGCGATGGCGGCCTGACAGCCGCAACAATCCTCACGCCAGAGCATGTCCCGACGCCAAGGCCTCTTCACGCAGCCACGCAAAAAACGCCCGAACCGGTGGATGGCGTTCGCGTCCCGGCACGCACAGTGCGCTGTAGCCGGCGCCATCGACCTGGATGTCCCCCCGGTACGGCAACAACAGACCACTGGCCACGCTTTCCGACACCAGAATATTGCTGGCCAGCACCAGACCCTGCCCGGCAATCGCCGCTTGCAGGGCGTAATGCTCTTCGTCGTATTCGCGCACCGCTGGCCGACCGCTCAGCCAGGTTTCGCCCGATTGCACGCACCAGGCCTCCCAGCCGTGGGCATAGAGTTTCGAGTTGTGCCAGCGCACGCTGATCAGCGTCGGGGCACGGTTCAACGCCAGCGCCACTTGTTCGGGTGAACCGTAGACACCGAAGGACTCATCGAACAGGCACTGGCCGTACAGGTTGGGGTAATCGTCGAGGCTGTAGCGCAGCACCAGATCGACACTGGCGTCCTGATGCAAATCGATGACTTCGCAGTGGGTGTCGAGGCGCACGTTGATGTTCGGGTGCCGGGCGTAGAAGCGTCCCAGCCGAGGCACCAGCCACAGCGCGGCGAAGGCTGCGGTGGTGGAGACCGTCAGGTTGGCGCCGCTGCGTTGCGGGCGCAGGGTATCGACACTTTGCGCCACTTCGAGGAAAGCCCCGTGCAGGCTCTGGAACAGCCGTTCGCCGCATTCGGTCAGGCGCACCTGGCGTGGCAGGCGTTCGAACAGCGGCACGCCGAGCCAGCTCTCCAGGGAACGGATCTGATGGGACACCGCCGTCGGGGTGACGGACAGTTCTTCGGCGGCGGCCTTGAAACTCAACAGGCGTGAAGCGGATTCGAAGGCGCGCAGGGCGGTCAAGGGCAGCGAGGCGAACATCGGAAACTCCACAGGTGAAATGGATTCACCTTGGCTGATTTTTACTCATTTGAAGGGGCGCAGCCACGAGCTTCAAGCTGCAAGCCACAAGCCGTTTGAGTTTAGCCCTGAGGAGAGACAGATGAGTAAAATTCTTGCCGTTCATGCCAGCCCCCGTGGCGATCGTTCGCACTCCCGGCGTTTGGCCGAAGTGTTTCTGTCGGCCTGGCAGGCCCGTCATCCACACTCGTCACTGACCCGGCGCGAAGTCGGTCGGGCGCTGATCCCTCCGGTCAACGAGGCATTCGTGGCCGCCGCGTTTTACCCCGAGCCCGACGCACGGCCACTGTCGATGCAGGCCGATCTGGCGTTCAGCGACGAATTGGTCGGCGAACTGCTTGGCCATGATGTGCTGGTGATTTCCACACCAATGCACAACTTCAGCGTACCCAGCGGCTTGAAGGCCTGGATCGATCAGATCGTGCGGGTGGGGCTGACCTTCGATCACACCCTGGACAATGGCGTGGCCCAGTACCAACCGTTGGTGCAAGGCAAAAAAGCCCTGATCATCACCAGCCGTGGCGGCTTCGGTTTTGGTCCGGGCGGCGAGCTGGAAGCCATGAACCATGCCGATACACTGCTGCGCACGGTGCTCGGCTTCATCGGCATCACCGATGTCACGGTGGTTGCTGCCGAGGGAGAGGAGTCCGCCGAGCGCAGCTTTGAGATCTCTGCCGCCGAGGCTGAGCAGCGCTTGTTGGCGCTGGCCGGGGAGTTCTAGATGGCCTGGGTGTTTCTGCTGGTCGCCGCCGGGTTCGAGGTCACCTTCGCCATGGGCATGAAGTACGCCGAGGGCTTCACCCGGCTCTGGCCTTCGCTGATCACGGTGGTGGCCGCTGTGGGCGGGATCTACTTCCTGACCCTGGCCATGCGCGAGTTACCCGTGAGCATCGCGTACCCGATCTGGACCGCCATCGGTTCGCTGGGCACGGTGTTTCTCGGGTTCGCACTGCTGGGGGAAAGCCTGAGCGTGATCAAGCTGGTCTCGGTCGGGCTGATCGTGGCGGGTGTGGCGGGGTTGAAGTAGGGCGGATGACATAGACTTGTCGTCGAGTTGTCATCTTCGCAGGCGTAGCTTGGCGGATGTCTTGCATTGCGCTTGCGTCACCATTCGACCACAAGGATGTCCACCCATGTCGCAAGGTTCTGCCCCGCGCTACCCGCTGGTGCTGGTCCCGGGAATGCTCGGGTTCATCCGCCTGGTGCTTTATCCGTACTGGTACGGGATCGTCGAGGCGCTGCGCCGTGGTGGGGCCGTGGTGTTCGCCGTGCAGGTCTCGCCGCTTAATTCGAACGAAGTACGCGGCGAGCAATTGCTGGCGCGCATCGACGAAATTCTGCGGGAAACCGGGGCCGACAAGGTCAACCTGATCGGTCATAGCCAGGGCTCGCTGACCGCCCGCTACGCCGCCGCCAAGCGTCCGGACCTGGTGGCATCGGTGACCTCGGTGGCGGGGCCGAACCATGGTTCGGAGCTTGCCGATTATCTGCACAAGCATTACCCCCATGACAGCGTCCGTGGTCACCTGCTGTGTTTTTTGCTGCGGATGGTCAGCGCACTGATGGGGTTGCTGGATACCGGTTATCGCGGGCCGAAGCTGCCGGTGGATATCCATGCGTCCCATCTCTCCCTCACCAGCGCCGGCGTGGCGCTGTTCAACCAACGTTATCCACAGGGCTTGCCTGAAACCTGGGGCGGTCACGGGCCGGAAGAGGTCAATGGCGTGCGCTATTACTCCTGGTCCGGCACGTTGCAGCCGGGCATCACCGATCGCGGGCGCAATCTGCTGGACGGTACCAACCGCAGTTGCCGGTTATTCGCCAAAACCTTCGTCCGTGAAGCCGGGCATTGTGACGGCATGGTCGGGCGCTACAGCTCGCACCTGGGCACGGTAATTGGCGACGAGTATCCGCTGGATCACTTCGATATCGTCAACCAGTCGCTGGGGCTGGTGGGCAAGGGGGCTGCGCCGGTGCGGTTGTTTGTCGAGCATGCGGCGCGACTGCAGGCGGCGGGTTTATAAGATCAAAAGATCGCAGCCTGCGGCAGCTCCTACAGGGGAACGTATTTCAAATGTAGGAGCTGCCGAAGGCTGCGATCTTTTCAATCAGGCAACACCGACCTTACGCCCCAACACCGTCGTCCAGCGCTCGGAAACAATCACCCCACCCAGGGTCAACACACCACCCACCAGGTGGTACATCGCCAGTTGTTCATGCAGCACCACCGCTGCAATCAATGCGGTAATCAACGGCAGCAAATTGAAAAACTGCGTGGTCCGGCTCGGCCCCAAACGTACCACCGCCTGCATCCACGCCAACGGCGCGACCATCGAAGCCAGCAGGCAGGCGTACAGCACCAGCGGAATGTTCTGCAGGGTCGGGCCGACTTTCGGTGAGGCGAGGAACAGCGGAAACAGCACCACCACGGCCACCAGCACCTGCAGATACAGGAGCACCAGCGGCGGCAGTTTCAGCTGCCACTTTTTCAACAGGGTGCTGTAGACCGCGTAGGCCAGGGTGGCGATCAGCATCATCGCATCGCCCAGGTTGACCCCGTGTTCGAGCAATGCGCCCAGGCTGCCGGACGACACCACCACCAGGACGCCGGCGAACGACAGCACCGCACCGGCCAGGGCACCCATGGTCAGGCGCTGGCCGAGGCTGATGATCGCCATCGCGAGCGACATCAGTGGCATCAGCGACAGGATGATGCCCATGTTGGTGGCCGAGGTCAGGCTCGCGGCGAAGTACGCCAGGCTTTGATAGACCGCCATGCCGAGCACACCGAGGACAAAGATCTTGCCCAGTTTCGGGCGGATCAGCGGCCAATGGGTGAGCACCGGCTTGAGCATGAAGGGGGTGAACAGCAACCCGGCCAGCAGCCAGCGGTAGAAACCGATCTCGGCGGGGAAGATCGCCCCGGCCGACATTTTGGTGATCACGGTATTGCCGGCCCAGATGAAAATGGCCAGTAGGGGATAAGCGTATTGCATCGGGAAAAACCAGAACGTTAATGAAGTGCAATTATCCGCTTGTCTGGATGCAAGCCTATACTTCGATCCGGACAACTCGCCCCTGATGACGGACAGCATGAGCAGCAAACACATCGACCTGCTGGATTTCAGCGAACTGCCGTCGGCGGTGTACTTCCGCTACGCCGATTTCGACGCCCACGAATACGCCGCCCCCCATCGACATCCATGGGGGACGCTGGAATATGCAGCCCACGGCGTACTGCACATGGACGTCGAGGGCAGCCGCTTCATGTCGCCACCGCAATACGCGGTGTGGGTGCCGCCACAGATCGAGCACAGTTTCTATAGCCATCAACCGGTCAACTACCGCGCCGTGTGCCTGGCGCCCAAGGTGTGCGCCGAACTGCCGTCGCGAGCCTGTACCCTGGCCATCAGCGACATCCTCAAGGCGATCCTCAAGGACTTCGCCGCCCGGGATGTGCAAATTCCCGAGCAGGCCGCTGACCAGCGTCTGGCCCAAGTATTGGTGGATCAACTGCAACAGGCCCCGGTGCACGAGTGCTATCTGCCCTACGCCAGCAGCCCCGGATTGCTGGGGATACTGGAAGCATTGCAGGCCGAGCCTGGGGATAACCGGCCGCTGGCGGAATGGGCCGCACGCATCCATGTCAGCGAACGCACCCTGGCGCGGCAGTTCGTGCGGGAGCTGGGCATGAGCTTCGGTGAGTGGCGCCAGCGCCTGCGTTTTCTGGCGGCGATCGAAGCGCTGGACAGCCCGCGCAGCATTCAGGAAATCGCTTTCGACATGGGCTACAGCACCGGCTCGGCGTTTATCGCGATGTTCCAGCGCCAGGCCGGGTGTACGCCGGAGCAGTATCGGCGCAGCCATCTGGAGAACAGGAAGGTGTAACAGGGGTTGTCTACACTTCAGTACGAGGCCGCGCCCCTCGGTGTGGCAACAAGGAGAAAACTCCATGAAGAATTTGCGTGTCCCTTTGTTGATGATCGGTTTGCTGCTCTGCTCCCAGGGCTTCGCCGCCACAGCCCAACAGGAAAAGATGACTACCTGCAATGCCGACGCCACGGCCAAGAGCCTCAAGGGCGACGAGCGCAAAGCCTTCATGAGCACCTGCCTGAAGGCTACTCCGGCGGCAAACGATGCCGGCAAGGCCTTGACGCCGCAGCAGGAGAAAATGAAAACCTGCAACGCCGACGCCGCCACCAAAGCCCTCAAGGGTGATGAGCGCAAGGCGTTCATGAGTGATTGCCTGAAGAAAAAATAAACCTGGACGCTTGTGGTGAATGGGCCGCCCTCTTCGCGGGCAAGCCCGTTCCCACAGGGATCCTGGATGCCTGCGCAATTTTTGTTCAGCACAGAAACCATGTGGGAGCGGGCTTGCCCGCGAAGAGGTCGACAAGGGCGCCGAGTCGCTTGAGCTGCCCCCGACCAAGGTCGACCCACACAATCCTAGTGCTCGCACCGGATCGCTGGCAGACTGCCAATCCTTTTTACGCCGTTCGTTTTTGAGGCTGTATGCCAACGTTTTCTCAGCGTCAAATTTTGCTGGTCATCAGCTGGGTCATCATTTTTGGCGGGCTGCTGCTGGTCCTGCCGCTGCGGTTGCTACCGAGCCTGCTCGCCGGGTTGCTGGTGTTCGAACTGGTCAACATGCTCACTCCGCAACTGCAACGCCTGATCGAAGGCCGGCGTGCGCGCTGGCTGGCGGTGGCATTGCTGGGGACGCTGATTGTCAGCGTACTGTCGCTGATCTTTGCCGGTGCCTTCAGCTTCCTGTTGCACGAGGCGGAAAACCCTGGCGCTTCCCTCGACAAATTCATGGGGGTGGTCGACCGCGCACGCGGGCAACTGCCGCCGTTCATCGACGCCTATCTGCCGGCCAGTGCCGCCGAGTTCCGTGTGGCGATTGGCGAGTGGGTCAGCAAGCACCTGAGTGAATTGCAGCTGGTGGGCAAGGATGCGGCACACATGTTCGTGACCTTGCTGATAGGCATGGTGCTGGGCGCGATCATTGCGTTGCAGCGTGTGCCGGATCTGACCAAGCGCAAACCGCTGGCGGCGGCGCTGTTTGATCGTTTGCACCTGCTGGTCCAGGCGTTTCGCAACATCGTGTTCGCCCAGATCAAGATTTCCCTGCTCAACACCTTCTTCACCGGGATTTTCCTGGCGGTGATCCTGCCGATGTTCGGCATCAAGCTGCCGCTGACCAAAACCCTGATCGTGCTGACGTTCCTGCTAGGCCTGCTGCCGGTGATCGGCAACCTGATGTCCAACACCCTGATCACCATCGTCGGTCTGTCGCTGTCGATCTGGGTCGCCGTCGCGGCGCTGGGATACCTGATTTTTATCCACAAGCTCGAATACTTCCTCAACGCGCGCATCGTTGGCGGGCAGATCAGTGCCAAGTCGTGGGAGTTGCTGCTGGCGATGCTGGTGTTCGAGGCCGCGTTCGGCCTGCCGGGGGTGGTGGCGGGGCCGATTTACTACGCGTATCTGAAGAGTGAGTTGAAGCAGGTGGGGATGGTTTAAGAGCAGCTACGAGCCTCAAGCTTCAAGCTGCAAGTCAAAGCCAGGAGCGAACATCGCACCTGCTCCTACTTGAAGCTTGCAGCTTGAAGCTCACAGCTGCTTTTCAACCGTAGCGTTTCGCAGCCTCGATTGCCAGACCGCTGCCGATACTGCCAAAGATGTTCCCTTCCACATGCCGCGCCTTCGGCAGCATCGCCGAAACGCTGTTGCGCAGCGCCGGAATGCCGCTTGAGCCGCCAGTGAAGAACACCGTGTCGACCTGATCGACCCGGACATCGGCGTCTGTCAGCAATTGGGTGACGCTGTTGCGCACCCGCTCCAGCAGGTTGTCGATGGCCGACTCGAACAGCGCACGGCTCAAGTCCACGCTCAGGCCCGCTTCAATGCGGTCCAGCGGCACGTGGCGGTTGTCGGCGTGGGTCAGCTGGATCTTGGTTTCTTCCACTTCCATCGCCAGCCAGTGCCCGGCACGCTGTTCGATCAGCTTGAACAGGCGATCGATGCCGCCGGTGTCCTCGATGTCGTAGCGCATGCTGCCCAGGGCCAGTTGCGATTTTTGCGAGTACACCGAGTTGATCGTGTGCCAGGTCGCCAGGTTCATGTGATGGCTGGTGGGCATGTAGGCACCGCTCTTCATCCGGCTGCCGTAGCCGAACAGCGGCATCAGGCCGGCCAACGAGAGTTGCTTGTCGAAGTCGGTCCCGCCGATGTGCACGCCGCCGGTGGCGAGGATGTCGTCCTGGCGGTTATCCATAGCACGCCGCTCCGGCGACAGGCGCACCAGGGAGAAGTCGGACGTACCACCGCCGATGTCGACGATCAGTACCAGCTCTTCTTTCTCGATGGTCGACTCGTAGTCGAATGCCGCGGCAATCGGTTCGAACTGGAACGAGACTTCCTTGAAGCCGATCTTGCGCGCCACGTCGACCAGGGTGTCTTCGGCTTCCTTGTCGGCCATCGGATCGTCATCGACGAAGAACACCGGCCGACCCAGCACCACTTCTTCGAATTCCCGACCGGCGGCGGCCTCGGCACGGCTCTTGAGCTGGCCAATGAACAGCCCGAGCAGGTCCTTGAACGGCATGGCTGTGCCGAGGACGCTGGTGTCGTGCTTGATCAGCTTGGAACCCAGCAGGCTCTTGAGCGAGCGCATCAGGCGGCCTTCGTAGCCTTCCAGGTACTCGTGCAGCGCCAGCCGGCCGTACACCGGGCGACGTTCTTCGATATTGAAGAAGACCACTGACGGCAGGGTGATCTTGTCGTCCTCCAGCGCGATCAGCGTTTCCACGCCGGGGCGCAGCCAGCCGACGGTGGAGTTGGACGTGCCAAAGTCGATACCCACGGCACGGGCTGGAGATGCGTTGTTCATGTCTTTCAGGTTCCGGTTAAAAAACGGCCGCGCAGTGTATGCCAGTGCGCGCCAGATTCGAAGGCCGGTTATCTGCTAATTCTTCGCAAACAATGCCTTGAAAGATGGGGCATCCCCCCCAAACTACCCTGCATCAACCGGACAGCCGCGGGCGTGCTCGCAAGAAGCCCCGCCGGCTGCCGATAAACTTCTGCTGCGCCGCCCGGTCACAAATTTGAGATCGGTCAAACCAACGGCTGCAAACAAGCGCATGCTGTGGCCCGTGGCGCGATTTGATAACGGATGGTGATTCCCGCGATGGACTTCAAAGACTATTACAAGATTCTCGGTGTGGAGCCGACCGCAGACGATAAGGCGATCAAGGCCGCCTATCGCAAGCTGGCGCGCAAATACCACCCTGACGTCAGCAAGGAAAAGGACGCCGAGGCCAAGTTCAAGGACGCCTCGGAAGCCTATGAAGCGCTGAAAAGTGCCGACAAGCGCGCCGAATACGATGATCTGCGCCGCTATGGCCAGCACGGCCAGCCGTTCCAGGGACCGCCGGGCTGGCAGAGCCGTGGCGGTTTCGGTGGCGGTGGCCAGGACACGGGCGATTTCTCGGACTTCTTCAGTTCGATCTTCGGCAACCGTGGGCCTGGTTTCAGTGGCGGTGGACAGTCGCGTCGCAGCACCGGACGTCGAGGGCAGGACGTGGAAATGGAGCTTGGGGTTTTTCTCGAAGAAACACTGTCGACCGAATCGAAGAAGGTCACCTTCCAGGTACCGCAGTACAACGCGGCCGGCCAGCATGTGAGCAACACCAGCAAAAGCCTGAACGTGAAGATTCCGGCCGGTGTGGCCGACGGCGAGCGTATTCGCCTCAAGGGGCAGGGCGCTCCGGGGGTGGGTGGCGGCGCCAATGGCGACCTGTACCTGACGATCCGTTTCGCACCGCACCCGAAATTCGACGTCGAAGGCGATAACCTGATCATCACCTTGCCACTGGCTCCGTGGGAGCTGGCGCTGGGGGCCGAAGTCGCCGTGCCGACCCTGACCGGCAAGATCAACCTCAAGGTGCCGGCCGGCAGCCAGAACGGCCAGCGCATGCGCGCCAAGGGCCATGGCCTGATGAACAAGACCGGTGAGCGCGGTTACCTGTTCGTGCAATTGAAGGCTGTGATGCCGAAGAAATCCGACGATGACATCAAGGCCCTGTGGCAGGAACTGGCGAAAAAAGCCGCATTCGACCCGCGAGAGCATTTTTGATCCCTTAGAACCAAGGAGTCACTGACAATGAGCAGTCCCCTGATCGTTCAACTGGACATGGCAGAATTCTGTGAGGCGACCGAGCTGTCGGACGTCTACGTGATCGAAATCGTCGAGCACGGCATCCTCGAACCTCAGGGCGCTCAGCCCAAGGACTGGGTTTTCAACGACTATGAGCTGACCCTGGCCAAGCGCGCCGCCAAGCTGCGGCGCGACCTCGACCTGGAGTGGGAAGGCGTCGCCCTGGCGCTGGACCTGCTTGAAGAAGTGCAGCAGCTGCGCGCCGAGAACCGCATGCTCAAGCAGCGCTTGGGACGGTTGTTGGTGGAGTAGGAGCTGCCGCAGGCTGCGATCTTTTGATCTTGTGTTTCGTTGCTCCTGCTGATGCAAAACATCAAAAGCAAAATCAAAAGATCGCAGCCTGCGGCAGCTCCTACACGGGGGGGCTTCAGGTTTTGCGTGGCAATACCACGGTGAAGGTCGTGCCATCCCTCTCACTGGAGCTGACTTCAATCGTCCCCTGATGGGCGTCGACCACTTCCTTGACGATAAACAACCCCAACCCAAGGCTGGTAGTGGGCTCGCCGAGTTCTTCGCTGGCACTGCGCACCAGTGGGTCGAAAATGGTCGGGATCGCATCGCCGGGGATGGGGACTCCGTCGTTCTGCACCGTCAGCCGAACGCTGTCGGCCTCGCCCTTGAGGGTCAAGGTCACTTCACGCTTGCTTGAGCCATGCTGCAAGGCATTGCCGATCAGGTTTTGCAGCATCTGATCGAGCCTGCGCGGGTCCCAGGTACCGCGGGTGTCACCCTGCACGGTCAGGGTCGGATCGCACTCCGGCTGACCGGCACAGGCCCGCGCAATCGCCTCCCGTGCCGCTTCGGCCAGGTCCATGGGCGCCGGTTCGATCGGCAGGTGCTTGCCCAGGCGACTGCGCACCAGCTCCAGCAAATCCCCGACCATCACCGCCAGATGTCCGGAGCTGCGCTGGATATTGATCGCGCACTTGAGCGCATCACCTTCCAGTGCGGCTTTGCGCAGCAGGATTTCGGTGGACATGCTCACCGCCTGCAGGGGCGCGCGCAGGTCATGACCGAGGATCGCGAGGAAAATGTCCCGGGAGCGGTTGACCATTTCGGCATAGGCGGCGGTGGATTCGGCCAGGGCTTCGTCGATGGCTTCGTTGAAGCGGATCATGTCCTGGAAGTAGGCCAGGTCAGGCGATTGCAGGCTGTTGACCCACAGACGGATGACACAGGCGCGCAAATGACGGAACTCACTGGTCATCTGCACCAGGTCAAAACCCACGGTATGGCGCAACTCGCCATGGCTGGCACCGGCCTCGTCGAGGCTCGGGGTTTTCTCCGGGCCTTCGCCGCGTGCCTTGGCCGCTTGTTCGGCGGGTGTCTGGGGTTTGCACATGTCCCGGGCCGCGGCCAGCAGGATCGACCGGGCATGGTCGCGCAAGGCGGCGCTGTCCATGGATTCGGCGGCCGGGGTGATGGTTTTGGCGAACTGCTCCCACTCATCGACGATGCGATCAACCTGTAGCACGATGAATTCGGAAAGACGCATGGTGGTTACCTGAGCATGAATCGCGGGGGCAGCGAATCGAATAGTAGTCCCTTTACCGGAAAAAACACGACCGCTCGTTCGGTGGCATAAGTCCAGGTCTCTATGGCGGTACTTATGTATTGAAGGCTCTTTGAATTTCGAACGGTGGAGGCCTTTTTCCAGGGGCGGCCCAACGGTTATTTGGGCTTTTGTTTGGCGGGCGGGTTGGCGAAGCTGTGGGTTCAAATCCAGCCATCAAGGTGATGTAACAGTGTCTGAATTGCATGGAAGCCATTCACAGCAAACGATTGAAACCACAGACGTCGAACACCAGGGCGTGCATTACCGTCGCGTATTCGACGGGATACCGGGCGCCCTGAAAAATGCCCCGCCTGCAAGGCTCAAATCCCTCGAAACCCTGAAGCCGGCGATGCCCGAGTGGTACAGCGGAGCACGGGCCATCGACCGCCAGTACCTGAAGCAGTTGATCGAGGAGCGCTGGCGCGTGCAGGGCGTACTGGACAAATCCCTGGGCAGCTTGCAACACGACATCGAGGCCTTCGCCGAACCGCTGCTCAGGGAGATGTTGCAGGCGAATTTCAACTCGGTTGAACGCGCCGACGAACTCAGCGTGCAGCTCGAGGTGCCCAGTACGATTATCTTCGGCATCGACACCGGTGCCAGTCGCGTCCGTCAGTCGACCTTGCTGGAGGCGGCACTTCACAACTTCGAAGAGTCCGAGACCGTCAAAGGGGCGTTCCGAGACAGTTCCGGTATTTACCGCAAGGACAACCGGGGCAGTCTGCGCCTGGAGTCGGCCATTGCCCTGCCGGATTTTGCCGCGTTGTGTCGCAGCCTGGACATAGGCGGGCAATACCAGCGGCACATCAAGTCCGTCCTGTTGCCCGATACCCCGCAAGCACAGCGAACCTTGCAACAAGACTCGGTGGCCAGTGAACAGGCGGCCTTTCATGTGGCCGCACTGATTGCCCGATTGAAGGGTGATATCAGTGACCATGCCTACTTCAAACTGGGCCAGGTGCGTGAAGGGCAGGCAAACATCACGCTCTACGACCGGCCGTTGCAGAGTCATCGATTGTCGCTGATGGGGTTTCGCTTGACCGGTATCGTGTTGTTCAGCGCGGTCAGCGAGCCATCGCAAATAAAGCGCGAAATTGAAGCGTTGACACCGGCCCTGTTGAAATTCTGGATCGACTGGTCGCACCGCGTCCCGGTTCTTCCGGGCCGGGAATACGATCAATTCAAACTGCTGCAAGCCTTCTTCGCCAATGGGCCGCAGGGGTTGAACGATGAGCTGTTGCGCCGCGAGGACATCTATCAACAGAGCCGTGTTACCGGGCCGTTGATTGCCTATGTGCCCGATGATCCTGACCATCCGTTGAAAGAGTATCCCTCGCTGACCGCGTTCATGAAGGCGCTCCTGGGTCAGTTGAGAAGTACCGATTACCAGGCCTTTTTCAGCCGCTTTGTGGCGCAGAAGGACAAGGGGCTGTTTTTCGCCCGGGTCAAAGAACGTCTCACGACCTACACCTGGCACGAGCGCGAACCGCTGGACATGGGCCCATGGTGGCGTGAAACGGCGGTCGAAAATCCTGATACGGAACCGGTAACCAACCAGATAGCGGATGATCTGTGGATCACCCTGTTTGTGGAACGGCGTAACAAGGCCATCGCCGATGCCCGGCTGATCGCCGTACCGACCGGTGACGAGGATGCCAACGCACGCTTCAAGCGCCTGAGCGGTTACCTGTCGATAGGCTGGAATGTTTTCAATTTCGCCGCAATGCTGGTGCCGGGGCTGGGCGAAGCCATGCTCGGCATCATGGTCGCGCAAATGCTCGCCGAGGTTGCCGAAGGTGTAGAGGACTGGAGCAAGGGTGACAAGGAACAGGCTTCGGCGTACTTCAACGGGGTCTTGATCAACTTCGCGCAACTGGCACTGATGGGCGCCGGACATGTGTTGCCCGGCACTACTGTCGCACCGATCAAGGTGTCGCCATTTGTCGAGGGGCTCAAGCCAGTGGAAGTCGGCGGCAAGGAGCGGTTGTGGAACCCTGACCTCGCGCCTTATGAGCAATCGATCACATTGCCCGATGGGGCGAAGGCCGGTGACACCGGACTGTACCGTCATCAGGAACAGGACCTGCTGCGCCTCGATGACAAATGCTATGCCGTCAGACAAGACCCGGAAACCGGCCGGCATCGGCTGCAACACCCGACTCGCGCCGAGGCCTATCAGCCGCTGTTGGAACACAACGGTGCCGGCAGCTGGAAGACCGAACTCGATCAACCGCTCGAATGGGATCGGCGTGCGGTGCTCAGGCGTCTGGGCGCTTCGGTGCAGGGGCTTTCCGATGAGACCCTGGAACAGATTTTGACTGCCAGCGGCGTGCATGAAAACGTGCTGCGCCGACTTCATGTCGAACATGAAACCCCGCCCGCGTTGCTGCTCGACACCCTGAAACGCTACAAGACCCACGCCGATGCCGACGCTTGCGCAGCGCATATCCTGGCGAACCGGGTCGATGCGGAATGGGCCGGTTTTCTGCCACGTTTCATGACTGAACTGCAGGGCTGGCCCGAAGGTAAAGCCATCGAAATCTTCGAAGGCGCGGACCTGTCAGGTGCGTCGATCAAGGAGGGTTACGCCGATGCGCTGCCGGCCGAGACCTTGCGCATGAGCCGGCAGGATCTGCTCGCCGGTGAGTTGACCGAACGGGTCGTCGGGTTCCTTGATGAACAGGCCCTGCGCGATGTACTCGGACAGCGGTACTCCGGGGACCGGCAGATGCGTGTCGTAGCAATGCGCGAGCAACTGGCGGGGCAGGCACGCCTGCACAAAAGGCGTCTGTTCGATGGACTGTATGCAAGTCGCACGCGTTCGGCCGACCCCTTGGTGAACCTGCTCAAGAATGATGGTGCAGAACTCGCGACCGCCCAGGCGGAAGAACTGCTGCGTGATGCGCAGCCATCGGACGTGCAACACCTGAGCGAAAAACAGCGCGTTCCCTTGAGATTGACTGAACAAGCCCGGGAGGCTGCACATCAGCTGCGGGTGACGCGAGCCTATGAAGGCTTCTACCTCGACTCATTGCATAACGCCGATACCGCGCGCCTGGAACTGCATTCTCTGGCCAACCTGCCGGGCTGGCCGGCGGATTTGCGTCTGGAAATCCGCGAGTACTCATTCGAAGGTCCGCTGGCCGACAGTCTCGGTCCAGAGGATGCATCGATCCGCAAGGTATTGGTGTTGAATGAACATGGTCGTTACGAGGCGCGTGATGCGCTCGATCAACATCTGCACGGTGCGGACAATCTTTACGCGGCGGTGCTGCATGCCTTGCCCGACGCTGAGCGCACAGCGCTTGGCTTTGAAATCCATGAGTCTTCACGCCTTGAGCAAGCGGTCAGGGCGCAGCCGCTGGATCGATCCCGGTTTGAGCTGATTCTGCGGGACCACCCGATCACCAGGCCGGCTTACGACCCGAGCGTCATGCGCTTGCGTGGCGGCATGCGTGGCTATGCCCGACAAGCACCGCAAGGCGTGGGGCTGCGACAACGGGCTCATGC
The DNA here is from genome assembly GCF_003097365.1 of Pseudomonas sp. B1(2018). Lineage (NCBI taxonomy): Bacteria > Pseudomonadati > Pseudomonadota > Gammaproteobacteria > Pseudomonadales > Pseudomonadaceae > Pseudomonas > Pseudomonas sp. B1(2018). The sequence continues at coordinate 110,299 of NZ_PYUK01000018.1, read as the reverse complement.
ACTGTATCCGGATTTTACCTCGGAGGAAGTGGAGACACTGCTGGCGGGTTTCGGTCAGGGCGAAGGGGCGGTGCATGCGCGGCTGACCTTGCTGGAGGCCGAGTTCAACCAGTTGAACCGCACCCTGCAACGCTGGATGAATTCGCCGACGCAATCCGCTCGGTTTACCCCGGCGGGCGTGGCGGAGTGGCATGCGCGAAACAACATCTACAAAACGCTCAGGCAATGCTGGCAGCGCACCGGGCCGGAGGGCATCGAGGCTTACGGGGTAGTGCGGCCGCAGGCGTTGAGTCTGGACAACATTCCCAGGCTGAGCCGACTGCTGGAAACCCTGCCGAAACTGGAGGCCAACTTCGATCATGTCACCAGCCTGAGCCTGCGCGGTGGGCAGCTGCGTTCCGGGAACCTGTCGTTCCTCGATCCGTTCCATCAGGTGCGCTACCTCAACCTGCAAGACAATCTGCTGAGCGCTTTTCCGCCGGTACTGAAGGACATGCGTCATCTCACCGACCTGTACCTCAACGACAACCGAATCGAGCTGGATCCAGTGGCAGTTGATCGCCTGAAGAATCTGACACGCCTGAGGTCGTTGGCGCTGCGCGGCAACCCGCTGAAGCTCATTCCTGATGTCAGCCGGATGCCGCATTTGCAGGTATTGGTATTGAGCGATACCGGACTAGACAGTTGGCCTGTCGGTCTGTTTTCCCAGTCGCGACCACGCAGTATTTTCATTGAATTGAGCCGCAATCCGATCAGCCGGATACCGCAAGTCGCGCCCGGATCCTTTCGCGCCGAGCTGCTGGCACGCACGGTGATCAGTCGGGAGCCGCACTGGATATTGCCGGAAAACCTCGACACCCTCAGGTTGTACATCGAGTCGGTCGGCATGGACCCGGACCGCCCTTACCCTCCCCGAGGCCTGCTCGACAGCGCGGATTGGTGGATGGGCATGACCGAGCGGCAATGGCAGGAAAAGCAGGAAGTCTGGAACGAGGTCGAAGACGAGTTTGGTTCGGTGCCGTTTTTCAATGAGCTGCGCAAGCTCACCCAATCCGCCGACTTCAAGGACGGCGGTACCTATCAGACGGAACTGACGACCAAGGTCTGGCGCATGCTCGAAGCCATGGCCAGCGACAGCGAACTGCGAAGCAAACTGTTCAATGAGGCGGCAACGCCCACCGAGTGCGTGGATGGCGGCACGCAACTGTTCAATGCCATGGGCGTGCAGGTGATGGTGCATGAAGCCTACGCCCTGGTGCGTGCGGACCTGATCGAGGCGCAATTGCTGGAACTGGCCCTGGGCAAGTCCCGGCTCGATGAACTCGGTGCCATTGCCCGTCAGCGGGTGTCTGCGCGGTTGGCTAACGGCGAACGGTTCCGTCGCTACGACGCCAATGGCGATGTGATCGGCACTATCGATGAAGTGGAAGTGCACCTGGCCTACATGACCGATCTGGCGGAGCGTCTGGATTTGCCGTGGCAGGCGCGGGGCATGCAGTTTCGCAACATCGCCGGTGTGAGCAAGGAGATGATCGAAGCAGCGTTCCAGCGGATCAAGGCGCTGGAGGAAGGTGATCTGCTGATCGATCGCCTCTTCGAGCAACCGCTCTGGCGAACCTGGCTGGAGTCTACTTACCGCGAAGAATTGAACGGCTTGAAGCGACGGATCGACGCCACCACCGATTTGCAGGATGCGTTACAGCGCCGGGCCGAAGGTACGCGGCTCACCGCCGAGGAAAAGGCGGCGGTGGAGGCGGAAATCAAGGAGTTGTGCAGTGAGTTGGGCAAAAGTGAAACTGACTTTGCGAACGGCAAGCTGATGACTGACGAGGAGTATGTTCAAGCCTTGGATGACATCGATCTGCAGATTACGCAGTTGCTGAAAAAACTGACACGGGAAGCGATGATTCGGGCCAAGCTGGATCGGCTGCGGATTGAATCCGTTCAGTAATCACGGAAAAAACAAAGGCCTCGACACAGGGTGTGCGAGGCCTTTGCTCGTGTCGTGGTTGTCGGTTCAGAACAGGAAGTAACGCTGGGCCATCGGCAATGTCTCAGCCGGTTCACACCACAGCAGAACCCCATCGGCCTTGACCTGATAGGTTTGCGGATCGACGTCGATTTTCGGCAGGTAGTCGTTGTGGATCAGGTCGGTTTTCTGCACGTCGCGGCAACCTTTGACCACAGCGATTTTCTTCTTCAAACCCAGCGCTTCAGGCAAGCCTGCCTCCTGCGCCGCCTGACTGATGAAGGTCAGGCTGGTGGCGTGCAGTGAACCGCCGAAGCTGGCGAACATCGGGCGGTAGTGCACCGGTTGCGGTGTCGGGATCGAGGCATTGGCGTCTCCCATCAGGCTGGCTGCGATGGCGCCGCCCTTGAGAATCAGCGTCGGTTTCACGCCGAAAAACGCCGGCCGCCAGAGCACCAGGTCTGCCCATTTACCCACTTCGACCGAACCCACTTCATGGCTGATGCCGTGGGTGATCGCCGGGTTGATGGTGTACTTGGCGATGTAGCGCTTGGCGCGGAAGTTGTCGTTGCCGGCGCCATCGCCGGGTAGCGGCCCGCGCTGTTTTTTCATCTTGTCGGCAGTCTGCCAGGTGCGGGTGATGACTTCACCGACCCGCCCCATGGCCTGGCTGTCGGAGCTGATCATCGAGAACGCACCGAGGTCGTGGAGGATGTCTTCGGCGGCAATCGTCTCGCGGCGGATGCGGCTTTCGGCGAAGGCCACATCCTCGGCAATGCTCGGGTCGAGATGATGGCAGACCATCAGCATGTCGAGGTGTTCGTCGATGGTGTTGCGGGTGAACGGCCGGGTCGGGTTGGTCGAACTCGGCAGCACGTTGGTAAAACCGCAGGCCTTGATGATGTCCGGTGCGTGACCGCCACCGGCACCTTCGGTGTGATAGGTGTGAATGGTGCGGCCCTTGAAGGCGGCGAGGGTGGTCTCGACGAAACCGGATTCGTTGAGGGTGTCGGTGTGGATCGCCACCTGCACGTCGAACCGGTCGGCCACGCTCAGACAGTTGTCGATGCTCGCGGGTGTGGTGCCCCAGTCCTCATGCAACTTGAGGCCGATGGCACCGGCCTTGACCTGTTCGATCAACGGCTCCGGCAAGCTGGCGTTGCCCTTGCCGGTGAGGCCGATGTTCATCGGGAAGGCGTCGGCGGCCTGGAGCATGCGCGCCAGGTGCCAGGGCCCGGAGGTGCAGGTGGTCGCGTTGGTGCCGGTAGCCGGGCCGGTGCCGCCACCGATCATGGTGGTGACACCGCTCATCAACGCCTCTTCGATCTGCTGCGGGCAGATGAAGTGGATATGGGTGTCGATGCCGCCGGCGGTGAGGATCATGCCTTCACCGGCGATGACTTCGGTGCTGGCGCCAATGGCGATGTTGACGTTGGGCTGGATGTCCGGGTTGCCAGCCTTGCCGATCGCCGCGATGCGCCCGTCCTTGAGGCCGACGTCGGCCTTGACGATACCCCAGTGATCGATGATCAGCGCGTTGGTGATCAGGGTGTCGACCACGTCGGCGGCCAGCAACTGGCTCTGACCCTGGCCGTCACGAATGACTTTACCGCCACCGAATTTCACTTCTTCGCCGTAGGTGGTGTAGTCCTGTTCCACTTCGATCCACAACTCGGTATCGGCCAGGCGCACCTTGTCACCGACGGTGGGACCGAACATGTCGGCGTAGGCTTGACGGGAAATCTTCATTCGTTCGCCTTGAGATTCAATTGAATTTGGAACCGCTCGCGTTGCTCGCTATCGCAGCCTCGCTTCGCTCGACAGCTCCTACAGGGGGCCGCGATCACATTGGAGAATTCTGTAGGAGCTGTCTCGCGAAGCGAGGCTGCGATCTTTTGATCTTTAATCAAGATCGCCCATGATCCGCCCGGCAAACCCGAACACCCGACGATGCCCCGCCAGATCCACCAACTCCACCTCGCGACTCTGTCCCGGTTCGAAACGCACCGCCGTGCCGGCCGGGATGTTCAGGCGCATGCCGCGACTGGCGGCACGGTCGAACGCCAGGGCGTCGTTGGTTTCGAAAAAGTGATAATGCGAGCCGACCTGGATCGGCCGGTCACCGCTGTTGGCCACCTTCAGGCTGATCGTGCGGCGGCCGACATTGAGTTCGACGTCGCCGGGCTGGATCTGGTATTCACCGGGAATCATCAATGGGCTCCTTGGAGAATCTTGTAGTAGAGGGCGGTCGGCTTGTAGCGGCCGCTCGGGTCGCAGGCGTAGTCGGGGATTTCACCGGCGCGGGTATAGCCCAGCGATTGGTAGAAGGCTTCGGCGGGCGAACCGGCCTCGGTGTCGAGGTACAACATGCCGCGCTTGTGCTGCAGGGCGGCGGCCTCGAGAGCGCTCATCAGTTGCTGGCCCAGACCGCGACGCCGGGCATGTTCGCGCACCAGCAGCTTCTGCACTTCGGCGCGGTTCAGGCCGTTGGCTTTCTGGCACAAACCCAATTGCACGCTGGCCTGCACCTGTTCGTCCTTGACCACCACCCACAGCAACAGATTGCCCTTGTTCAGGTTGTCCTGGACCTCATCGAAATAGGCGTGGGCCTGGGTCGCATCGAGGTCGGCCATGAAGCCGACACTGGCGCCATAGCCGACGGCATCGAGCAGCAGCTCAATCAATCCCTGACGATAGTGCGCAAAGCTTTCAACGTTGACGCGTCGCAGTTGAGCGGCGTTCATCGGGCATTACTCCTGGTTGACGCTCGGCGGTTGCGCGCCGGGGTTGAGGGTCAGTTGCATGAAGGTCAGGTCCAGCCAGCGGCCGAATTTGGTGCCGACCTGAGGCATTTGCCCGGTGATCACGAAGCCGATGCGCTCATGCAAGCGAATGGAGGCGGCGTTACCGCTTTCGATGGCGGCGACCATCACGTGTTTGCCGCAGTCTTTGGCGCGTTCGACCAGCGCTTCCATCAGTTGTGGGCCGAGGCCGTTACCGCGCTGGTCGCTACGCACGTAGACCGAGTGCTCGACGGTGTGGCGGAAACCGTCGAAGGGTCGCCAGTCACCGAATGAGGCATAGCCCAGTACCGAGTTTTCACCATCGACGATCACCAGAATCGGGTAAGCCTGGGATTGCCGGGCGCTGAACCAGGCCTGGCGGTTGCCGAGGTCGACCGCCTGTTCATTCCAGATCGCCGTGGTGTTGAGCACGGCGTCGTTGTAGATGTCGCAGATGGCCGGCAAGTCGGCAGGCACGGCATCGCGGATGTGGTAAGTCATGGCGCGGCCTCAGGCGATGGGTTGGTGGACGGTGACCAGTTTGGTGCCGTCGGGGAAGGTGGCCTCGACCTGGATTTCCGGGATCATTTCCGGGATGCCTTCCATCACTTGTTCGCGGGTCAGCAGGGTGGTGCCGAAGTGCATCAGGTCGGCCACGGTCTGGCCGTCACGGGCGCCTTCGAGCAGGGCCGCGGAGATGTAGGCCATGGCTTCCGGGTAATTGAGTTTCACGCCGCGCGCCAAACGCCGCTCGGCCACCAGGCCTGCGGTGAAGATCAGCAGCTTGTCTTTTTCGCGTGGGGTCAGGTCCATCGTAGACATCCATAATCGGCAGTTTAAAAGGTTAAATCTTGCAACCCATACCACTGTAGGAGCTGCCGAAGGCTGCGATCTTTTTCCCGTATCGCTGAAGATCAAGATCAAAAGATCGCAGCCTTCGGCAGCTCCTACAGGGGATGCATATTCAGGTGCTCCATATTCTCGGGGGGACCGCTTCGCGGCCAAGCAATGCTGGCCTGAGCAATCGCCACAGATCAATCAGCCAGCCCCGCGCCAACAACGCCTCACTCGCCAGGCACCGTGCAACCAGCAACCCCGGCAATTGGGTCAAATCCCCGCGCACGTCGTTGGGCAGCGAGCGGCAGCGCTCCAGCAGTTCGCTATCGATTTCACCCGTCACCAATAACGTGGCAAACACCGGTTGCCCGTCGAGCCCGATGGGCGAATCAAGTAAACCGTCCGCTCCGACAATGCGCTGACGTTCATGCCAGAGCAACTGGCCGTCGCGGCGCACATCCAGTCGTGCCTGGAAATGCCCAAGGTCGAAGCGCTCGCCACTGGCCGGACGGCCCAGGGCCACGACGTCCCAGTAGAACAGGCGCGCATCGCCTTCAAGGTCGATGGCGGTGCTGAGTTCAGCCTGGGCCGCACTGAAAATGATCGTCTCCTGGGGCAGCCATTCCAGTGTCGCACCGGCCGCCACCTTCAGATTCAGCTGCTGAAAGGCTGGGCCGGCAGCGCGATACCACTTGGCCGCGCCGGGGCTGGTGATTTGCGCCCAGGCGTTGCCCTCGACGTTGACCGAAATATCCAGACGATCGCCGCCGGCAATTCCGCCGGGTGGGTGGACGATGATGTGCTGGCAGACTTCCGGCCCTTCGGCATACAGGTGTTTTTGTACCCGCAGCGGACCTTTGTGCCGGCGCTGGACCGGGCGTGTGGTGTTGTCGAATCGGGCATAGCCCAGCTCCAGTTCGGCGTGCCAACTGGGGGTGAACAAAACGCCTGAAGCCGGAAGAGTCATAGTCAATGCTTGTCGAGAGGTCATCAGGATGTTTGCAAAGGCTGTGCCGCAAGGCATTGCAGGCAGGAGGTGGCTGTTTAGTGTTGTGATGCACCAATAGCGTGCGCAGTCGCAAATTCGGCGCGACAAATTGGTGCCGTGTCAAAAGAAGCGGACCGTGACGCCTCAGATGGTAACGAGCCCGCGCACGCCCTCGGCTTCCATATTTTCACCACGCCCCTGTTGCACGATTTCGCCCCGGGACATCACCAGGTATTGGTCAGCCAGTTCGGCGGCGAAATCGTAGAACTGCTCCACCAGCAAAATGGCCATGTCGCCCCGGGCCGCGAGTTTTTTGATCACGGCGCCGATCTCCTTGATCACCGACGGCTGGATGCCTTCGGTGGGCTCGTCGAGGATCAGCAGGCGAGGGCGGCTGGCCAGTGCGCGACCGATGGCCAGTTGCTGTTGCTGGCCGCCGGACAGGTCGCCCCCCCGGCGTTGTTTCATTTGCAGCAGCACCGGGAACAGCTCGTAGATAAACGCAGGCACTTCCTTCGCTTCGCTGCCGGGAAAACGCGAAAGGCCCATCAGCAGGTTTTCCTCGACGGTCAGGCGGCCGAAGATCTCCCGGCCCTGCGGGACATAGGCAATGCCGGCATGCACGCGCTGATGCGGTTTGAATGTGGTGATCGGCGTGCCCTCCCAATTGACCGCGCCTTCTTTGGCCGGCAGCAGGCCCATCAGGCATTTGAGCAGGGTGGTCTTGCCCACGCCGTTGCGCCCGAGCAGACAGGTGACTTCGCCGACCTTCACGTCAAACGTCAGGCCGCGCAGGATGTGGCTTCCGCCGTAGTACTGGTGCAGTTTTTCGACTTGGAGCATAGGGCCCTCCGGGCAGTTGTAAGCGGCAAGCTACAAGCTGCAAGAAAAAGCCGGACCGCTTTTCGCTCTTAACTTGCCGCATGTAGCTGAAAGCTTGTAGCTGTCGCGTCAGCGACCGAGATACACCTCGATCACCCGCTCGTTGTCCTGCACCTGCTCAAGTGAGCCTTCGGCCAGCACGCTGCCCTGATGCAACACGGTGACGTGGTCGGCAATCGAGCCGACGAAGCCCATGTCGTGTTCCACGACCATCAGCGAATGCTTGCCGGCCAGGCGCTTGAACAGCTCGGCGGTGAATTCGGTTTCGGCGTCGGTCATGCCCGCCACCGGTTCATCGAGCAACAGCAATTGCGGGTCCTGCATCAGCAGCATGCCGATCTCGAGGAACTGCTTCTGGCCGTGGGACAACAGTCCGGCCGGGCGATTGACCGAGCTGGTCAAGCGAATGGTTTCCAGCACTTCAGCGATGCGGTCTTTCTGCTCGCCATTCAAGCGCGCCCGCAGGCTGGCCCACACCGACTTGTCGGTTTTCTGCGCCAGTTCCAGGTTCTCGAACACGCTCAAGGCTTCGAACACCGTCGGCTTCTGGAACTTGCGGCCGATGCCGGCCTGGGCGATCTGCACTTCGCTCATCTGCGTCAGGTCCAGGGTTTCGCCGAACCAGGCCTTGCCGTGGCTGGGTCGGGTCTTGCCGGTGATCACGTCCATCAGCGTGGTCTTGCCCGCGCCATTGGGGCCGATGATGCAGCGCAGTTCGCCGACGCCGATGTACAGGTTCAAATCGTTCAGCGCCTTGAAGCCGTCGAAGCTGACGCTGATGTCTTCCAGGGTCAGGATGGTGCCGTGGCGCGTATTCAGGCCTTTGCCGGCGCGCTGGCCGAGACCGATGGCGTCACGGCTGCTGCCGGCGTCCTTGTTGGGTTCTACGGGGAAAAACGCCGGTTCGAGCATGAATTCAGCGGTTGCCGTGACTCTCATGATTCACCTCTTTTCTTCAGCAGACCGATCACGCCTTTGGGCAGGTACAGGGTCACGACGATGAACAGCGCGCCGAGGAAGAACAGCCAGTATTCGGGGAAGGCCACGGTGAACCAGCTCTTCATGCCGTTGACCACGCCAGCACCGAGCAACGGACCGATCAGCGTGCCGCGCCCGCCGAGGGCGACCCATACGGCGGCTTCGATCGAGTTGGTCGGCGACATCTCGCTCGGGTTGATGATGCCGACTTGCGGCACGTACAGCGCACCGGCCAGGCCACACAACACCGCGCTCAGCACCCAGACAAACAACTTGAACCCGCGCGGATCGTAGCCGCAGAACATCAGGCGGTTTTCCGCATCGCGCAACGCGGTCAGCACCCGGCCGAACTTGCTCTGTGCCAGGCGCCAGCCGATGTAAAGGCTCGCTACCAGCAACAACACCGTGGCGAAAAAAAGCACCGCGCGGGTGCCCGGTTCGGTGATGCCAAAGCCGAGAATGGTGCGGAAGTTGGTGAAGCCGTTGTTGCCGCCAAAACCGGTTTCGTTGCGGAAAAACAGCAACATGCCGGCGAAGGTAAGGGCCTGGGTCATGATCGAGAAATACACGCCCTTGATCCGCGAACGGAAGGCGAAGAAACCGAACACCAACGCCAGCAACCCCGGCGCCAATACCACCAGGCACAGGGTCCAGAGGAAGCTGCTGGTGCCGGTCCAGAACCACGGCATTTCAGTCCACGACAGGAAGGTCATGAACGCCGGCAAGCCATCGCCCGAGGCCTGGCGCATCAGGTACATGCCCATGGCATAGCCGCCGAGGGCGAAGAACAGGCCGTGCCCGAGGGACAGCAGGCCGGCGTAGCCCCAGACCAGATCGAGCGCCAGGGCGACGATGGCGTAGCAGAGAATCTTGCCCACCAGCGTCAGCGTATAGGCTGAAACATGCAGCGTGCTGTCCACTGGTAACAACGACAGCAGCGGTAACGCCAGCAGCACAATGAGGATCACTGCGCCAATGGCAATCGAGACTTTGGGGCCGGCTTTTTGGGTCGCGGTAACGAGCAGGGGCTGGTTCATCAGTCGATCACCCGTCCTTTGAGTGCGAAGAGGCCTTGCGGACGTTTCTGGATAAACAGAATGATCAGCGCGAGGATGAGGATCTTGCCGAGCACCGCACCGATCTGCGGTTCGAGAATCTTGTTGGCTATCCCTAAGCCGAAAGCCGCCAGCACGCTACCGGCCAACTGGCCGACACCACCGAGCACTACCACCAGGAACGAGTCGATGATGTAGCTCTGGCCGAGGTCCGGGCCGACGTTGCCGATCTGGCTCAGGGCCACGCCACCGAGGCCGGCGATGCCCGAGCCAAGACCGAAGGCGAGCATGTCCACGCGTCCGGTGGGCACGCCGCAGCAGGCGGCCATGTTGCGATTCTGGGTGACCGCTCGCACGTTCAGGCCGAGGCGCGTCTTGTTCAGCAGCAGCCAGGTCAGCACCACCACAAACAGCGCAAAGGCAATGATGACGATGCGGTTGTAGGGCAGCACAAGATTGGGCAGCACCTGAATCCCGCCCGACAGCCAGGCCGGATTGGCCACTTCGACGTTCTGCGCGCCGAACAGCAACCGAACAAGCTGAATCAGCATCAGGCTGATGCCCCAGGTGGCGAGCAGGGTTTCCAGCGGGCGACCATAGAGGTGGCGAATCACCGTGCGCTCCAGCGCCATGCCGATGGCGGCGGTGACGAAAAATGCCACGGGTAGTGCGATCAATGGATAGAACTCGATGGCCTGCGGGGCGAAGCGCTGGAACATCAGTTGCACCACATAGGTCGAGTAGGCGCCGAGCATCAGCATCTCGCCGTGGGCCATGTTGATCACGCCGAGCAGGCCGAAGGTAATCGCAAGGCCCAATGCCGCGAGCAGCAGAATCGAACCGAGGGACATGCCGCTAAATGCCTGGCCAAGCATCTCGCCGATCAGCAGTTTGCGCTTGACCTGGGCGAGGCTGGTTTCAGCGGCGGTGCGCACCATCGCATCGGTCTCAACGCCCGGCTCCAGCAGGCTTTCGAGGCGGGTGCGGGCCAGCGGATCTCCGGTTTCACCGAGAAGGCGTACCGCAGCGAGGCGCACGGCCGGATCGCCGTCGACCAGTTGCAGATTGGCCAGGGCCAGGCTGAGGGCGGCGTGGACGCCTTCATCCGTTTCGCCCGCCAGTTGCCGGTCGAGGAATTTCAACTGCGCCGGTTTGGCACTCTTCTGCAATTGCTGCGCGGCGGCCAGACGGATTTTGGCGTCGGCGGCGAGCAACTGATGACTGGCCATGGCCAAGTCGATCAGCCCCCGCAGGCGGTTGTTCAGGCGCAGGGTTTTCGGTTGCCCGTCGATGGTCAGTTCGCCTTGCTGCAGGGCATCGATCAACTCGATACGGGCCGGATCGGGCTGCGCGGCCCAGGCCTCCAGGAGTTTGGCTTGCTGCACGGGATTGGCGGCGACGAAGTCTTCGGCGTCGCCGGCGTGGGTGGCCATCGGTAATAGCAGTGCGATAGCCAGAAGAATTCGGTAAAGGGCGGTGGACATAGTTAGTCGCCTTGACGCGGACATTGTGGGAGCTGGCTTGCCAGCGATGCAGGCGACTCGATGTATCTGCTGCACCGAAGTGATGCCATCGCAGGCAAGCCAGCTCCCACAGGGATTTGTGTCGGCCTGAGACAAAGTGCCCGGGCCCGACATCCTGTGGCTTTAGTTGCTCTTCACCGCATACTCCGGCTTCTTGTCGTTGCCCTGGATGAATGGGCTCCACGGTTGGGCGCGGATCGGTCCTTCGGTCTGCCACACCACGTTGAACTGACCGTCGGACTGGATCTCACCGATCATCACCGGCTTGTGCAGGTGGTGATTGGTCTTGTCCATGGTCAGCGTGTAACCGGACGGCGCGGCAAAGGTCTGGCCGGCCAGGGCTTCGCGGACTTTGTCGACGTCGGTGGATTTGGCTTTTTCGGCGGCTTGCGCCCACATGTGGATGCCGACATAGGTGGCTTCCATCGGGTCGTTGGTCACCGCTTTGTCGGCGCCCGGCAGGTTGTGTTTCTTGGCGTAGGCTTTCCAGTCGTCGACGAACTTCTTGTTCACCGGGTTCTCGACCGATTCGAAGTAGTTCCACGCGGCGAGGTTGCCCACCAGTGGCTTGGTGTCGATGCCGCGCAGTTCTTCTTCGCCGACCGAGAACGCCACGACCGGAACGTCGGTGGCTTTCAGGCCCTGGTTGGCCAGTTCTTTATAGAACGGCACGTTGGAGTCGCCGTTGACGGTGGAGATGACGGCGGTCTTGCCGCCCGCCGAGAACTTCTTGATGTTGGCGACGATGGTCTGGTAGTCGCTGTGACCGAACGGGGTATAGACCTCTTCGATGTCCTTGTCGGCCACACCTTTGGAGTGCAGGAACGAACGCAGGATCTTGTTGGTGGTGCGCGGGTAGACGTAGTCGGTGCCGAGCAGGAAGTAGCGCTTGGCGCTGCCGCCTTCTTCGCTCATCAGGTATTCAACGGCAGGGATCGCCTGCTGGTTCGGCGCGGCGCCGGTGTAGAACACGTTCGGCGACATTTCTTCGCCTTCGTACTGCACCGGGTAGAACAGCAGGCCATTGAGCTCTTCGAACACCGGCAGAACCGATTTGCGCGACACCGAAGTCCAGCAACCGAACACCACGGCGACCTTGTCCTGGGTCAGCAACTGGCGACCCTTTTCGGCGAACAGCGGCCAGTTCGACGCCGGGTCGACCACCACCGGTTCCAGCATCTTGCCGTTCACGCCGCCCTTGGCGTTGATCTCGTCGATGGTCATCAGCGCCATGTCTTTCAACGACGTTTCGGAGATCGCCATGGTCCCGGACAACGAATGCAGAATACCGACCTTGATGGTCTCGGCGGCCTGGACGGTCCAGGTCATGCCCATTGCGGCAATGGATGCCGAGAGAGTGAAAGCCTTGATCAAACTGCGACGCTTCATTGTGCGATCTCCATGAACTTATGAATTTTCTTGGTTGGCAGATGCGGACTACTGAAGGGTCTTTAGCAAGGGCTGTGCCCGGTCGGGGAAAGGTACGGGAATGGCGTTTTAGAGCGGTTGTGCGGATTGATGACGCACCAGGAAGGATCGCGGCAGGCGTGTTGGTGCGAAGCGTTGCGCCAGATTGGGGCGCAGATTGTGTGAGCAACAACAATCGATTGTGGGAGCGGGCTTGCTCGCGAAAGCGGTGGATCAGTCGACACTGTAATCGACTGACCTGACGCTTTCGCGAGCAAGCCCGCTCCCACAAGGTCAGCGGTGCATCAGATCAGCTTTTGATGCAGGTTTCAAAACCATGTCCGCCACCTTTGTACTCCGGGCCGTAGTAGTACTTGGTGAATGAAGTTTTCCCGTCAGGCGTGGAAGCGATGTTTGCTATCCCAACACCGTAGTCCTTGTGCGACGGATCCGTATGGGCAAAGTAAATCGCCAGGGAACTCGAGTTGGCGGCGGCAAAACCGTCATACAGGGAGTTGCCGGGCAACGTCAGGGTAAAACCGTAGGCGCCATGTTCGCCGGTACTTTGTTCGGCATTGAATTTCATGTCGACCACACCTTCAAACGCACCGATATGGCTGTCCATTCCGGTGCATTGATATCGGCCGCTGTAGTCAACGCCAGTAAAGGGGGGCTTGGTGGCCCATGCAGGCGTTGAGACAAGTGCGATGGATATGATGAGTTTTTTGAACATGCTTACCTCTTTCCGCTCTTGTAAGAGTTGTGACGATTAAGATGTAGGAATAATCGTCATTGAAGTGCGCGAGTATTTTTTATTATTCAACTCGCGGGAGCGGAGTATGAGCGTGGTAATGGATTTGTTAAGTGCGAACTCAATACGAGGTTTTTCCAGGCATACCTGCAGTTTTGAAGTTTGTTTTAATTAAACATGGCGTTAACGACGTCGCATCAAGCCGATGAAGAACAACCCGCCAATCGCCGCCGTGGCCACCCCGATGGGCAAGTCTTCGGGCGCGATCATCGTCCGGGCAGCAACGTCGACCCAGACCAGAAACACGCTGCCAAGCAACACGCACACCGGCAGCACTCTTCGGTGTTCAGCCCCGACCAGACGCCGCGCGATGTGCGGCACCATCAGCCCGACAAAACCGATCGAGCCGCTGATCGACACCAGCACCCCGGTCATCAGCGATGCAATCAGAAATACCCGCAAGCGCACGGTGCGCGCATTCAGGCCCAGGGTCACTGCCGTCTGCTCGCCGGCCATCAGCGCATTCAACGGTCGCGCCATGCCCAGCAGCAACACCAGCCCGAACAACACACTGGCGGTCGGAACCGCCAGCAATTCCCAGCGCGCCAGCCCAAGTCCGCCGAGCATCCAGAACATCACCGCGGAACTGGCTCGATGGTCGCCCAGGAACAGCAACAAATTGGCGATCGCCATCATCACGAACGACACCGCCACGCCGCACAACAGCAGACGGTCACTGTCGAGGCGACCGTGGCGGCTGGCGATCATCAGCACTACCAGCATGCTCAGCAATGCACCGATGAAGGCGGCGATCGGCAAGGTCAGCAGGCCAACGATTTCTCCGACATGCAACACCACGATCACCGCGCCCAACGTCGCGCCGGAGGTGACGCCGAGTAAATGCGGATCAGCCAGCGGATTGCGCGTCACCGCTTGCAGCACCGCGCCGATCAAAGCCAACCCGGCGCCCACCAGTGCGCCGAGCAGCATGCGCGGGACGCGGATCAGCCAGACGATATGCTCCTGCCCGGGGCTCCAGTCCGGCACACCGAAGCCGAACAGTTTGTGCAACAGAATGCGCCACACCACGTCCAGCGGTACCCGCGCCGGGCCGAAACCCAGGGACACTACGCAAGACACCAGCAACAGGGCACCGAGGACGATCAGCAACAAGGCGTAGCGACGGTTGATCATTCGCCGTGGAAACCCTTGGCCAATGTAGCGACCGCCAGCACGTTATCGATCCCCGGCGTGGCCTGCACGTAAGGAATGACGATGAAGCGCCGCTGCTTGATCGCTTCCACCGATTGCAGGGCCTTGTTGGCCAGCAGGAACTGAATCTTCTGTTCGGCGGTGATTTCGCTGTAGTCGACGATCACGATCACCTGCGGGTTGTGTTCGACCACGCTTTCCCAGTTGACCCGGGTCCAGCTTGCGTCGACATCCTCGAGGATGTTGCGCCCGCCAGCGGCGTCAATCAGTGCTTGCGGCATGCCCAGTCGGCCTGAGGTCATGGCCCGGTCTTCGCCGCTGTCGTACAGGAAGACCCGCGGTCTTTGCGCGGGCAGGGTTTTGCGAATGTCCGCCACTTGCGCCTGCATGTGGGCGACCAGGGCGTTGGCGCGGTCCTGCACGTCGAAGATCCTGCCGAGGTTGCGCAGGTCGTTGTAGGTGTCTTCGAGGCTGGCCGGTGGGCGCTTCATCACGAAGGCGCAGGATTCGCTCAGCTCATACACGTTGATGCCCAGCGGCTGCAGGGTTTGCGGAGTGAGATCGCCGCCGACGCGCATGCCGTAGTCCCAACCGGCGAAGAGGAAATCGACGTTGGCATCGAGCAGGGTTTCCACCGACGGGTACTTGGCCGCCAGTTCCGGCAGACCGTCGAGCAGCGACTGCATGTCGGGTGTCACGGCCTTCCAGCCACTGACGCCGCTGTAGCCGGCCATTCGTGGCTTGAGGCCGAGGGCGAGCATCATCTGGGTCATGTTGATGTCGTGGCTGAGGGCGTGTTGCGGTGCTTGCGTGAAGGTCACTTCGCGGTTGCAGCTTTTGACTGTCAGCGGGTAGTGGGTGGCTTCGGCCAAGGCTTGGCCGCAGCCCGACAGCATCACGAGGCAGAGGCCGGAGCGCAGCAGGGAACGCAAATTCATGGTTGGGTTATCCAGGTGATTCGTGGGTAGCCGTGCAGCGGATGGTCATCGATAAGCGCTTCGACGCCAAACACGTTGCGCAGCAGAGCGGCGGTGAGCACCTCTTGCGGCGTGCCGCTGGCGACGATGCGGCCATGGTTGATCACGTACAGCCGATCACAAAAAGCCGCCGCCAGGTTGAGGTCGTGGATGCTCGCCAGGGTGCCGATGTTCAAGCGCCTGACCAACTTCAACAGCTCAAGCTGATAGCGTGGGTCGAGGTGGTTGGTCGGCTCGTCGAGGATCAGCAGTTGCGGTTGCTGGGCCAGGGCGCGGGCGAGGATTACCCGCTGTTTTTCACCGCCTGAGAGGGTGGCGAACTCATGGTCGTCGAAGCCCTTGAGGCCGACGGACTCCAGTGCCTGATGAATGAGTGTCGAGTCCTCAAGCGTGTCGCCATCGAACAGTCCTTTGTGCGGCGTGCGGCCCATGGCGACCACCTCCTCGACGGTCAGGCCGAAGGCGTCGGGGAACTCCTGCAAGACCACGGCGATGCGTTGCGCACACCAGCGTGAAGACTGTTTCCAGACATTCTGGTGATCGAGCCTGACCTCGCCGTGCTCCGGTTTACTGAAGCGCCAGGCACAACGCAACAGGCTGGTCTTGCCACTGCCGTTGGGGCCGATCAACCCGACGAACTCACCGGCGGCGACGTGCACGGAGGCATCACGCAGCTGGAATTGGTGGTGACAATGGCCGTGGCCCAGTGGGGACCAGGTGAGGTTGGTGAGGTGCAGCGAGGTCATGCCGTTACTCTTGAGGTGAAGCTGATGGCCTCTTCGCGAGCAAGCCCGCTCCCACAGGTATTGTGCAAATCCTGTGGGAGCGGGCTTGCTCGCGAAGAGGCCCGAAAGGACACCCTGAATACGAGAGGGTGACGCGCGGGGCAGTTTACAGCCCCTTGCGCCCCGCGCATCTCAGCTGTTTCATGATGAAGATGAGGCGCTCTCAGTCTGCCGGGTAAAACGCGACAGCAGCACACGATCCAGCACCCACACCACCACCAGCGAAGCACCCACCAACGGGAAGGCCACCGCGAGAGCGAACATGATCACCATGGCGGTTTTCCATTTCGGCAGGTCGTGGCGCAGCGGCGGTACGCCGAGTTTTCCTTGCGGACGACGCTTCCACCAGATCACCACGCCGCTGACCGCGCTGAGCAGGATCATCAGGCAGATCAGCAACACGATGATCTGATTGAGGGTGCCGAACATCTTGCCTTCGTGCAGCATCACGCCGATTTCCGTGGCGCGGGCGACGGTGCCATATTGCTCGTAACGCACATCGGCAAGGACCTTGCCGGTGTACTGGTCGATGTGCAACGTGGCGTCATTGCGCGGGTCATCGGCGAACACGGCGATGGTGAACACACCGGTGGCGGTCGTTGGCAAGGTGATGCTGTAGCCAGGCTCGACCTTGCTTTGGGTGGCGATGTTTTGCACGTCCTGCAGGCTGATGGTCGGTGCGGCCGGGCCGGCTTGCGCGCCATCGTGGGCCATGTGCTCGGCGTGGTCGCCGGACATGGGCATCGGCGTGTTTTCCATGGCCCAGGGCACGGTCTGGCGGGTGGCGCTGTTGAGGCTGCGCGCCTCGACGTCGGACTTCGGCACGTTGTCCCACATTGCCGCCGGAAAGACGTTCCACACGGCCGCGTATTGCTGGCCCCAGAAGCCGGTCCAGGTCATGCCGCTGAGCAGCATCACCAGCAGCAGGGAGGCGCCCCAGAATCCGGTGACGGCATGCAAGTCACGCCAAAGCACCCGCCCGCGACTGCTCAGGCGTGGCCACAGAATGCCGGCGGCCTGACCGCGCGGCCACCACAGGAATACCCCGGACACCACCAGCACCACACCCCAACCGGCGGCCAGTTCGATCAGCCGGTCGCCGACGGTGCCGATCATCAGCTCGCCGTGAATCGCGCGCGCAATGGCTTGCAGGTTCTTCTTGGCGTCTTGCTCGCCGAGGATGTCGCCTTGGTACGGATCGACAAAAACGTTCAGCTCGTTGCCGTCGTTGAGCACGACAAACTGAGCGCTGCGTTCGGCATTGACCGGTGGCAGGTACTGTTTGATCGTCGCTTGGGGATACGCATCTTTTACCCGCTTGAGCAGATCGTCGGCCGGGACAGTGTGATGACCGGCCGGTACGTTGAGCAGGCTGCTGTACATCAGCGAATCGAGTTGCGGCTTGAACAGGTAAATGGTGCCGGTCAGGGCCAGCATCACCATGAATGGCGCAACGAACAATCCGGCATAGAAATGCCAGCGCCAGGCCAGGTTGTAGAAGTTCACTTTGGGCTGTTTCATCACGTGTGCTCCGCTTGGCTGGATCTTTTAGTTGTTTGTTTTGCGGTTGCTGCGCAACCGATCGCGGGCAAGCCCGCTCCCACAGAGGGAGCGGGGCCCTCAAGGGTTAGAAACTCATGTCCACCTTGGTCCAGAGCGTGCGCCCCGGCTCCTTGATGGCTTGCGGGTCATTGGCGGGGTAGCCGAAACCTGCGTTGCCGGCCAGGTTCAAGTGCTCGGCGTAAGCCTTGCCAAACAGGTTGTCGACGCCGCTGCTGACCTTCCAGTGGCTGTTGATCCGATAGGCACCGTTGAGGGAGAACACGCCGAACCCCGGCGTCTTGCCGAAGTCCTTGCCGACTACGTTGCCCTTGTTCTGGTCGATGCGGTTTTGTGCGGCGACCACTCTCCACAGTGCGCCGGCACTCCAGTTGTCTTCGCTGTAGGTCAGGCCGAAACGGGTGTCCAGCGGCGGCATCTGCGGCAATGCAGAGCCATCGCTGCTGTTCTTGCCCCAGGCGTAGGCCAGGGTCGCGTCGGCTTTCCAGTGTTCAGTGAGTGTGTACGCGGCGCCCAGTTCGCCGCCCATGATTCGTGCATCGATGTTCTCGGCTTGCGAGGTCGTGCCCATCATCGTCGGGGTGTAGTTGAACAGGATGTAATCGCGCACCTGCCCGACGTAACCCGAGGCCCAGGCTTCGAGTGCTCCGGTCTTGTATTGCAGGCCGAAATCGAGCTGGGTGGTTTTTTCCGGCTTGATCGAATCGAAGGCATTCACCGAACCGGCGGGGCCGGAGTTGGGCGAAAACAGCTCCCAGTAATCCGGGAACCGCTGGGTGTGACCGAGGCCCGCGTACAAGGTGGTCGGGCTGTCGGCCAGGTCATGCTCGTAGCGGATGAAGCCGCTTGGCAGGGTGTCGGCGCGGGTGTCGTCGGCGGTCGGATTCGGGCGGGTCATCATTCCCGAGCCGATGGTCTGCCGATAGTCCTTGGCCGAGGCGCGGTCCAGGCGTGCGCCGCTGATCAAGCGGTCACGGTCGGCGGCGTACCAGGTCACTTCGCCGAACACACCGTAGTTATGGAAGTCGGCATCCTTGGTATAGGGCAGGTCCTTGTAGGTGTCGATGCCCATGGCGCTGCGCTGGCGATGTTCGTTGGTCTGTGCGTCGATGCCGCTGATCAGCTGCACATCAGCCCAGCGCCAGGTGGCCTTGATCCGTGCGCCGAGGGTGCGGCGGTCGACGTTGGAGGCCATGGGACCGGCCATCATGCCGGTACCGGACGGCGTGCGCAGGGTGTAGTTGTCCATCACGTGGTCGGCGTAGTTGTAGTAGACCTGCGCCTCGACCGTATCCAGCACATCGCCGATGTTGGATTTCTCGAAGCGCAGGCCGAGGCTTTCGCGCAGAAACTGCGAACCGTCCATGCTGCGCCCGGCGTAGCGCGCCTCACCGTCACCTTTGCCGGCGGTCAGCTCCAGCAAGGTATCGGCATCCGGGGTCCAGCCGAGTGCGACGTCGCCGTTCCATTTGTCGTAGCGCGATGGGACGGTGTCGTTGTTGCCATCCTGATAGTCGTCTGCATGTGCGGTGTTGCCGATTACCCGCACGTAGCCCAGTGGTCCGCCGGCAGCGGCGTCCACCAGTTTGTCGAAGCGCCCGTTGGAGCCGGCCAGCACACTGGCGTTGACCCGTGTGCCGAGCTCGCCGAAGTGTTCCGGCTCGCGCTCGAACAGGATGGTGCCGGCCGACGCGCCTGGTCCCCAGAGCACGGTTTGCGGGCCTTTGATCACGGTCAGCTTGTCGTAGGTTTCCGGCGAAATGTAGGAGGTCGGCGCGTCCATCCGGCCCGGGCAGGCGCCGAGCATCATGCCGCCGTTGGTGAGGATGTTCAGCCGCGAGCCGAACATGCCGCGCAGCACCGGGTCGCCGTTGGTGCCGCCGTTGCGCACCTGGGCGAAACCGGGAATGGTTTTCAGATAATCCGAGCCGTCGCTGGCCGGCACCGGTTGGCGCGGGTCCTTGGGGTTGGTGACGATGGTCAATGGCGAGCTGGGGGCAACGGCGGTAATCACCGTCGGGCTCAGTTCTTCAGTGTGACCGGCGTGTTCATCGGCCAGCGCGGAAGGCGCCAGCAATGCACTGCACAAAATCGCAGTGGCGTGCCTGAAACGAATGCCGGATTCGTTTTGGGTTATGGAGACTTGGGTTGGACTCAAGCCTGTGTCAGCAGAAAACCTGGACATGAAATTTCCATCGAACAGTCGTAAACGACACGGCCGGCAGCCTGAAGCTGTCCCTGTGGGAGCGGGCTTGCTCGCGAAAGCGGTGTGCCAGGCGACATCTGCGTTGACTGACACTCTCTCTTCGCGAGCAAGCCCGCTCCCACCGGATGCTTGGGTTGTCTTGCGGACCGTGTGAGATCGGAGGTGGGTGTTTACGCGACGGCAGGCGGGGCGCGGGTGCGGGCGCCGGGGAAGAAGGTTTGCCGGGCGTGGCCCAGGCGTGGAGAAGGCGTGGTGAAGGTGTTGATGGGTGGAATGATGAAGTTGGCGAAGGACACGCCGCCGGTCAGCGCCGGGCAATTGAACAGCAGGCTGCAATAGCCGCACTTTTCCCACAGCACATGGTGCCCCGGGGCAGGCGGGCAATGCTCGGCGGAGGTTTGCTTGCCGTGGTCGGCATGCTCCATTGCCGACATGTCCATGCTCATATCCGCCGGCATGCTCATCGACATGGCGCGCGAATCCATCGGCATCGACTGGGAAATCAGCGGACCGATAAAGATCATCAGCATGGCGAACAGGCTGATCCAGCTGCCGCGTGTCCGGCTCAATGCCTGACTGCGTGGCCTGGATGACCTGGCACTAAGCGGGCGCATGGGCGTTTTCAGCTCAGGCGATTACGGATTGTGCGCGTGCGCCTGCATGCCGTCCGGCGCCTGCTTCTGCACCGCGACTTCGACCGTCACGTCACCGGCCTTCTCGAAGTGCAGCGTCATGGGGAAGCGCTTGCCGTCGACCAGCAGGCTGCGGTCCTTGAGGCCCAGCAACATCACGTGATAGGCCATCGGTGCGAAAGTGACTTCGCCACCGGCGGGCACTTCCACGCTCGGTACGTGCTGCATTTTCATCATGTCGCCTTGCATCACGTGCTCATGCAATTGCGCTTCGCCGGCGATGGGGGTGTCGACGCTGAGCAGGCGGTCGGCGGTCTTGCCTTCATTGTCGATCACGAAATACGCCGCAACGGTGGGCGCATTGGGTGGCAACTCCTGGGACCACGGATGGGCGATTTCCAGCGTGCCGACCTTGTATTCGTGGGCATTGGCAAAGCAGGCAGGCAGCAGCAACGCAGCCAGAACGATGAGTTTGTTCAACATGGCAGTTCTCCGGAACGATTTAAACGCAGGTCAATTGCGAGAAAAAATCACACCAGAGGGGACGCGCGGGGGTTGAGACTCGGCCATTGCTGGCGCGGTGACGGGCTGGTGAGCGAAGTGGCAGGCAGGCTTCGGTTGGATTCGAAGTGCGCGAAATACAGCTGTGGCGAATGCCCCGGCAACGCCATCAATGGCGCAGAACCCGAGCAGCACCAGCAATGCTGCATGTTGGAATGATCGTCGTTTTGCGGGGCTTTCTGTTCAAGGTCGCCGATGGACGTCGCCACCATCCTGGTGCCGCTGGAACTGCAGAAGCTGCCCCACAACAACTGTTCGGCAGGTGACTTCGATGTTTGCGCCATCGCTCCGGACATCGGCATGGCGAGCAAATTGAACAGCACTGCGAAGCAGGCTATCCAGGCAATTGCGAGCCGTTGTCGGGACATGGGACAAAATCCGTTTGGGTGGGCGATCAGGCGCGGGCTATTTAGCCTGATCAGGGCCGATAAGTAAAAACGCGGCGTGCGGTTTGGTGTCGCAGTAAAAAGACACTGACTCAGTGTGCACGTACCGCATGTACTTGTATTTCTACTCCTAGCGTAGCGCGAATTACGGCGAATATTGCAGCCAGGTTGTCCATGCTCGGGTTGCCTTTGGCAGACAGCATGCGGTGGAGGCTTTTGCTGGGCTTTGCCGTTTCCTTTGCCAGTTCTTCAAAACCTACGGTGGCGTTGATCAGGTCGCGCAGGATGATACGGGCCATTTCAGGTTCGCCGTTAAGAAACAGAGTAGCAGCCTCGTCCAACAATGCCTGGGCGAACTCGGGATCACGTTGGGCACGCTCGGCGATGGTGTGTTTGTAGTTTCGGGTGAGCGCCATGACGTTATCTCCGGTGCCGTTCAGTCTTTTTTCGGGATCGAAACTCGGCTATCAGTGTTTTCGCCTGCTTGATGTCAGTTTTTTGTGTGGACTTGTCACCACCACCAAAAAGGATGATCAGGCGTTTCCCCTCTTGGACAAGATAGATTCTGTAGCCAGGCCCCCAATTGATCCGGTACTCGCCGAGACCATCGAACCACTTGATGTTTGATGTGTTTCCCAGTTCCAGGCGAAGCAACGCACTGGATACCTTAAGCGCTGCCTGTGCATCCAAGGTGGAAAACCAGCGGCCAAAGGGGCTTTTTTCGTTGTCCTGAACGTATTCTTCGAGTGTGATCACAGGCGGCTCTGAAGGTAACAAATAGGTTACTTATCATGCAAGCCAATGATCCTGACCTATCGGACGAAGACCGACAACGCGTCAAGTATTTCCTCAAGCGTCAGGAACTCCCGCTCAACCCCCGGCAACACCGGCCGCTGCAAAACAATCACCGGCACTCCACGCTCTCGCGCCACTTCCAGCTTCGGCTCGGTCGCCGTGCTGCCGCTGTTCTTGCTGATCAATACGTCGATCTGTCGACGCTCGAACAACGCACGTTCATCGTCGATCAGGAAGGGCCCACGTGCGCCGATCACTTCGCAGCGTTCGTTGCCCGGATACATGTCCAGCGCACGCAGGGTCCAGAATTGCTCCGCAGGAATTTCATCCAGGTGTTGCAGGGGCTCGCGACCTAGGGTGAACAGCGGTCGGCGGAAGGGTTTCAGGGCTTCGATCAGTTCGGCCCAATCGGCAACTTCCCGCCAATCGTCTCCCGCCCGGGCTTGCCAGGCCGGACGTCGTAGCGCCCAGCAGGGAATACCGCTCAAGTGCGCGGCGGTCGCAGCGTTCTGGCTGATTTGGGCGGCGTAGGGGTGAGTGGCGTCGACCAGCAGCTCGATACCTTCATCACGAATGAATTGCGCCAGACCCTCGGCACCGCCGTAACCTCCCACGCGGATCTGACATTGCAGGTCCGTCGGCACCCGGCCGATACCGGCCAGGCTGTAAATGTGCTGCGGCCCCAGCGTGCGGGCAATGGCCAGGGCTTCGGTCACACCGCCGAGCAACAGGATGCGCTTCATTGGAAAGCGCCTGCATGGCCGACAATCCCGCCCTGGCGATCGATGGCAAAGACTTCCACTTGAACCTGCGCCGGCACCACGCTGCGGGCGAAGTCCAGGGCGTGCTGACAGACTGCGTCGCCCAGGGCAACCCCGGCTGCGGCGGCCATGGCCAGTGCGTGCTGACTGGTGTTGGCCTCGCGGATACTTTGTTGCAATGCCGTATCGGCGCCGAGCTGTGCGGCCCATAGCGCCAGTTGCGGCAGGTCGATGCTCGAATGACGACTGTGCAAATCCATATGCCCGGCCGCCAGTTTGCTGATCTTGCCGAATCCACCGCACAGGCTGAGCCTGTCCACGGGTACTTTGCGCAGGTGCTTGAGTACGGCACCGACGAAGTCGCCCATTTCGATCAGGGCAATTTCCGGCAGGTTGTAGACCTGGCGCATGGTGTCTTCGCTGGCGTTGCCGGTACAGGCGGCGATGTGCAGGTAACCGTTGGTTTTCGCCACGTCGATGCCCTGGTGGATCGAGGCGATGTAGGCCGCGCATGAAAACGGCCGGACGATGCCGCTGGTGCCGAGGATCGATAGTCCACCAAGAATGCCCAGGCGTGGGTTCATGGTTTTCAGTGCCAGTGCCTCGCCATTCTCGACATTGACCGTCACGTCGAAACCGCCGGTATAACCGAGCTCGTCGGCCAGCGCGGCCAGGTGGTCGCCGATCATTTTGCGTGGCACCGGGTTGATCGCCGGTTCGCCGACACCCAGCACCAGTCCGGGCCGGGTCACGGTGCCGACGCCGCGACCGGCATGGAAGCGAATCCCCGGCTCGGCGCTCAGGCGCACCTGCGAGTAGAGCAGGGCGCCATGGGTCACGTCGGGATCGTCTCCGGCGTCCTTGAGGGTTCCCGCTTCGGCACCGTCCCCGGTGAGGCGGCAGAACTCCAGGCGCATCTGCACGTGCTTGCCTTTGGGCAGCACGATGTCCACCGCGTCGGCTGTTACACCGGCCAACAGCAAGCGTGCGGCAGCGAGGCTGGTAGCGGTGGCGCAACTGCCGGTGGTCAGGCCACTGCGCAGCGGGGCGGGTTGTTCGGCGGTTTCGTCACGCATCGAAAGGCTTCGTCACGTCCAGCAAGGTAATCGGCAGGGCCTGACGCCAGGTGTCGAAGTCGCCCAGCGGCTGTGCTTGCGCGATATGAATCCGCGTCAGCTCTCCGCCGTGTTGCTCGCGCCAGGCCATCAGGGTCATTTCACTTTGCAGGGTGACCGCATTGGCAATCAGCCGGCCACCGGGCTTGAGTTCGGCCCAGCATGCATCCAGCACGCCTTCACGGGTGACACCGCCGCCGATGAAAATCGCGTCCGGTCGCTCCAGGCCGGCCAAGGCCTGCGGCGCACTGCCACGAACCAGCTGCAGGCCGGGAACGCCAAGGGCATCGCGGTTGTGTTCGATCAGCGCCTGACGGCCGTTATCTGCCTCGATGGCCAGTGCACGGCAACCAGGGTGGGTGCGCATCCATTCGATGCCGATCGAGCCACTGCCGGCACCGACATCCCACAACAATTCGCCGGGGATCGGGGCCAGACGTGCGAGGGTGATGGCGCGCACATCGCGTTTGGTCAATTGGCCATCGTGTTTGAAGGCGGAGTCCGGCAGTCCGGCC
Source organism: Pseudomonas sp. B1(2018) (assembly GCF_003097365.1). Taxonomy (NCBI): domain Bacteria; kingdom Pseudomonadati; phylum Pseudomonadota; class Gammaproteobacteria; order Pseudomonadales; family Pseudomonadaceae; genus Pseudomonas; species Pseudomonas sp. B1(2018). The sequence continues at coordinate 85,621 of NZ_PYUK01000018.1, read as the reverse complement.
AGTCGGGACAGGCGAGGTGTATTCGGTTCAGCGATGCATTCGATGGCGACCAGGTTCAGGTCGGCAATCGGCGGATCGTTCCAGTCGCTGGCGATACCGTCGATACGCCGCTCGGCTTCGCCGCCCAGGTGTTCCAGCACGGTGAGACGACTGGGACCGAAGCCTCGTTCGCGCAACAGTGCAGCGATGGCGGCGGGGCTGCGGCCGTCGTTGCTCAATACCAGCAAGCGCACACCGCTGGACAACTGGGCGTTGAGTGCAGCGACCGGCCGGGCCACCACCGAAAGGGTAACCACGTCTTGCAAGGGCCAACCCATTCGCGCTGCGGCGAGCGAGCAGGAGGAGGGCGCGGGAAGCGTCAGCATCTCGGCGGCGGGGAGTTGCCGGGTCAGGCTGGCGCCGACGCCGAAGAACATCGGATCGCCACTGGCCAGGACACAAACGGGTTCGCCACGGTGCGACAGCAGCGACTCAAGGCAGAAGGGGCTGGGCCACGGCTGGCGCTCGCCGCGAATGCACGGCGGGAGCAAATCCAGATGCCGCTGGCCGCCGAAGATTTTCGCGGCGCGCAACAGCGCATGCCGGGCGTTCTTGCCCAGGCCCTTGAAACCGTCTTCGCCGATGCCTACTACCGTCAGCCAGGGTGTCATGCCGTTCCTCAATCACGCGTTCAACATTGTTGGGCGGCATGATAGCGCGGGTTCCTTGAGCTGACTGCCTTCTCTTCCCGACCGGAGTCTTTTCATGCGGCGAAGTAAAGCAGGCATAATACCGCGCACTTTCGCCGTGAATCGCCTCGCCACCTGAACGGGTCCGCCTTGAACGAACGTCCGCTGTCCGCTGCCTTACGCCCCTCGGCTTGCCCGGGGTTGCTGCGTATTGTGCCGGCGCTGGATGGCGGCATCTGTCGGATCAAGTTGAACGGTGGTTCGATCAACAGCGTCCAGGCCGAGGCCGTGGCGTCTGCAGCCGAGCGTTACGCCAGCGGAGCGATCGAGGCGACCAACCGGGCCAACCTGCAGATCCGCGGCATTGGCAACGAGCAATCGGCGTTGATCGACAGCCTGCTGGCTGCCGGTCTGGGACCGCGAACGGCGGCTGGCGACGATGTGCGCAACCTGATGCTCAGCCCCGGTGCCGGGATCGACCGGCGCATGTTGTTCGACACTCGGCCGCTGGCCGGGCAGATCCTTGCCACATTGCAGAGCCACGAAGTTTTTCACGACCTCAGTGCCAAGTTCGCCGTGCAGCTTGATGGCGGTGAAGACCTTGCGATGCTCGAACATCCCCATGACCTGTGGCTTTCGGCGTTTGACCAGGGCGGCGAGCAACGGTTGGCGTTCGGTTTGGCGGGATGCCCGACGGACAGCCCCGCCGGTTCGGTTGCACTCGCTGACGGGCATGCGCTGGTGGTCGCGGTCCTTGAGTTGTTCCTTGAACTGGCGCGCCCCGAGCAGACGCGGATGCGTCATTTGCTGGCCGAGCATTCGGCCGAGGGTGTTTTGCTTCGGCTGGCTGAGCGATTACCGATGCAAGCGGTTGTTGGTTGGCAGCGGGTTGGGGGGCACAGTGATTTGCACATCGGTGCGCATCCCCAGGCCGAATCCGGTGTTGTCTATGTAGGGGCTGTCCCGCCATTGGGACGGCTCGATCCGGCGATGCTGCGGGGTGCGGCACAACTGGCACGGGAGTTCGGTGATGCCAGTCTGCGCTTCACGCCTTGGCAAAGCCTGCTATTGCCCAATATCCGCGCGGAAGACGCCGCCGAGGTCATTCGGCAGTTGCACTGTCTGGGCTTGCAGTGCGATGCCGATCAGCCATTGTCCCGGTTGATCGCCTGCACCGGTTCAAACGGCTGCGGTAAAGGCCTGGCCGAGACCAAGGGCGATGCCCTGCAACTGGCCACATTGCTGCAACGTCACGGGCAAACGCCGAGCGTGCATTTGAGCGGGTGCGCGCGTTCCTGTGCCGCCGCGCATACGGCGCCCGTCACCTTGCTGGCCGTCGCCCCCGGTCACTACGATCTCTATTTTCGCGATGCAGCGCAGCCGGGTTTCGGCGCGCTGCACGCACACAACCTTACTATTGAAGCGGTCGCGGCCTTGCTCGACGCCCACTCACGGAGCCCCCTTGATGCTTGATTACATCCGCGACGGTCAGGAGATCTATCGCAACTCCTTCGCGATCATTCGCGCCGAGGCCAACCTCGACCGAATTCCGGCCGATCTGGAGAAACTCGCAGTCCGTGTGATCCACGCCTGCGGCATGGTCGAGGCCATCGACGGTTTGCAGTTTTCCGAAGGGGCGGGCAAGGCCGGGCGTGATGCGCTGGCGGCCGGCGCGCCGATTTTGTGCGATGCGCGAATGGTCTCCGAAGGCGTGACCCGCGCGCGGTTGCCGGCGAACAATCCGGTGATCTGCACCTTGCGCGACGAAAGCGTTCCGGAACTGGCCCGTGAGTTGGGCAACACCCGCTCAGCCGCTGCGCTGGAACTGTGGCGTCCCCATCTGGAGGGTAGCGTGGTGGTCATCGGCAACGCCCCGACGGCGCTGTTCTATTTGCTGGAAATGCTCGACGCCGGTGCGCCGAAACCGGCGCTGATCCTCGGCTTCCCTGTGGGTTTCGTCGGCGCCGCCGAATCCAAGGCAGCGCTGGCGGCTGACAGCCGTGGCGTGCCGTTTGTCATCATGCAGGGTCGCCTGGGCGGTAGTGCCATGGCCGCCGCCGCCGTCAATGCCCTCGCCACGGAGATCGAATGATGCAGCAACCTGGACGTTTGATCGGCCTTGGTGTCGGTCCCGGTGATCCGGAACTGATTACCGTCAAGGCGCTGCGGTTGCTGCGCGAGTCGCCTGTAGTGGCGTACTTCGTCGCCAAGGGCAAGAAGGGCAACGCCTTCGGTATCATCGAGGCCCACCTGCAGGACGCACAGAATTTGTTGCCACTGGTGTACCCGGTGACCACCGAAGCCTTGCCGGCGCCGTTGTCCTACGAGCAAGTGATCAGCGACTTCTACGATGACGCTGCCGCAGAACTGGCCGCGCATCTCGACGCAGGCCGCGATGTGGCGGTGATCTGCGAGGGCGACCCGTTCTTCTACGGCTCCTACATGTACCTGCACGACCGGCTCGCCCAGCGTTATCAGGCTGAAGTCGTGCCTGGCGTGTGCTCGATGCTCGGTGGTGCCTCGGTGCTCGGTGCGCCGCTGGTGTATCGCAATCAGAGTCTGTCGGTGTTGTCCGGTGTGCTGCCGCACGACGAACTCAAGCGTCGCCTGGCCGATGCCGATGCGGCGGTGATCATGAAACTGGGACGCAACTTTCCCAAGGTCCGCCAGGTGCTGGAAGAGCTCGGCCTGGCCGAGCGTGCGCTGTACGTCGAACGCGCGACCATGGCCAATCAGAAGATCGTGCCGCTGGACCAGGTCGAGCCGATGTCTTCGCCGTACTTCTCGTTGATCATCGTTCCCGGTGAAAGGTGGCAAGGCTGATGACCCGTCCAGTTCCGGCGATTGTCATTCTCGGCAATGGCAGCCTCGCGACCGCGCGCAGGATTCAACAACTTTATCCCGATGCGCTGATCCACGGCCTGGCTGAACGGGTTGACGGCGCGGACCGGGTCTATCACGAATTCGGTGCGACCCTGCGCGAGCTCTATCAACAGGGCACACCGGTGATTGCCCTGTGCGCCGCCGGGATTGTGATCCGCACGCTGGCGCCGTTGTTGCTGGAAAAGGGCGCCGAGCCACCGGTATTGGCTGTGGCCGAAGACGGCAGCGCCGTGGTTCCACTGCTTGGTGGTCTCGGCGGGGTGAATGTGATGGCGCGGGAGATTGCCGCTGCGCTTGAAGTCGCTGCGGCGATCACCACCAGCGGCGAGTTGCGTTTTGGCACTTGTCTGCTCAACCCGCCCAGCGGTTATGCCCTTGGCGATCTGGAACTGGGCAAGCGTTTCGTTTCCGATTTGCTCGCCGGTGAAACGCTGCGCATCGAGGGTGATGCCCCGTGGCTGGCGCAGGCGCAGTTGCCTGAAGATGCACAGGCCCGCTTGGCGGTGCATGTCAGTCATGTCGAACGGACACCCGCGGCCAACGAATTGTTGATCTACCCGCGCAATGTGGTGGTCGCTGTGGATGCTGGGCTGGTGAACGTCGCGGGGGCGGTGCGCGAGGCATTGCATCAGGCAAAAATCGCCGTGCCGTCGCTGGCCTGCCTATTGGCTCCCGACACCGAAATGGCCTGCCCGGGGTTGCGCGAAACGGCGCTTGAATTGGGCGTGCCGCTGCGTTTTGCCAGCGCTGAGAAGGTGCTTGGCGAACGTCTGAGTACTGCCATAGCCCAGCCCGTTTCCATGCTGGGTAACGACACCGTTGCCATTGCGGTGGCAGAGCAGCCATTGGACCCGTTGCAGATCGGCCGCCCGCGTGGACGGCTGGCAGTGATCGGCCTCGGGCCGGGCGCCGCTGAGTTGATGGTGCCGGCCGTGAAGGCGGAACTGGCCCGCGCAACCGACGTGCTGGGTTACGAAACCTATGTGCGCATGGCCGGGCCGTTTCGTGCCGATCAGGTGCTGCATTGCACCGACAACCGCGAAGAGATGCAACGCGCCCGCCACGCCTTCGAACTGGCAGCCCAAGGGCGTTCGGTGGTGGTGGTTTCTTCGGGGGATCCGGGGGTTTTTGCCATGGCTGCGGCGGTGCTGGAAGCGCTGCATGAAGCCACCGACGTCCATTGGCATAACGTTGATCTCGAGATTCTGCCGGGGGTTTCTGCCTCCCTGGCGACGGCCGCCCAGGCTGGCGCACCGCTGGGTCATGATTTCTGCGTGCTGTCGCTGTCGGATAACCTCAAGCCTTGGGCAATCATCGAAAAACGCCTGGACCTGGCGGCTCAAGCCGATCTGGCCCTGGCGTTCTACAACCCGATTTCCCGTTCGCGGCCATGGCAACTGGGCCAGGCGCTTGAAATCGTCGCCCGGCACCGTATGCCGCAAACACCTGTCGTGTTGGGGCGGGACATTGGCCGGCCCGGTCAGACACTGCGCGTCACGACTCTTGGCCAATTGACTCCCGATCAGGTTGATATGCGCACGATGGTATTGATCGGCTCATCCCTGACCTGTGTTTTTCCGCGGGTCGACGGCGGTGATTGGGTGTACACGCCGCGCTGGTACCCAAGCAAGCCAGCCATCTGAGTAAAAGCGGCTTTGTTCAAAGTCGCCGATGTTCAAGGCAATAACTAACGATAGGGCCTGCGATTGACGAAAGTTGTCGCGGGCCTTTTTGTTATCTAGTAACTCCTGAAATAAGTCCTGAGTGTTTTTACTTTGACCGACTCAATTCTTCGCTTTAGTTTTCAGCGGGTCGCATGAAGCGGCTTATTGATTAAATGGAGATTTAAATGGTCGATATAAAAGATTATTCAGTGGCTCAGGTCGCATTTGATGATGCCTTGCAGGATAAGTATTTCGAAGGCATTGCGGCAGAACTTGAAAACGTCGTGCCACGGGCGCGAACCAGGCGTTCCACCTCGACCCTGGGCGCAGTATCGGGTGACTCGTCAGCGAAAGGTTTAGGGGCTTCGGTAGTAGGCCCCTCGCTGGTGGTGTTCGACCAGGCGCTTTCGGAGGAGGACAGGCAGGATGCACTGGACTGCCAGCAGTTTGCCGAAGCGGTGGTCCGGCGCCTGCCCAACGAAACCAGCAACGAAGACCGCTACAAGAAGTACAACGAGGCATTGTTGGCGGTGGGCTGGGTGACGGAAAGCTTCACCTACAAGAAATACGTCAGCAAAAAGCTCACCATCACGATGAATGAAGCCATTTTGCAAGTGCTTGAGACCGTTGTTTCCGGTGGGGCAAGCAGCGTCCTGAACCTGGTGGCGTCGGGTTTCAGCACGCTCAAAGGCGATAAGGATGCATTGAAGATTGTCGATGCTGGCAGCAAGAAAAACGATGTCATCAGCTTCAAGGCTGTGCCGTGCATTACGACACCAGGCGGTGGCATGTCCATGTTGATGGGTGGCTTGGACTTGGTGGACAAGGAATACAACGGCAACTTTTTATTCGTGACTTACAAGACTCAAGGTTTGCAAGTTTTCCAGGGCGCCGGCGTGCGAAAGTTTAATCGACGTGCCTTCGAGCGGAAGAAGAGCATGGTATATGCCTATAACGACGAATTTGCCGATGGTCTTTTCAAACAATTGACAGGTCAATAAGTCGGGCAGGCTTTGATCAATTTAACCGATTAAAGCACTGACTGTATGGGGTGAATATGCCGGCGTCTGTTAATGCTGTCGTCGTGGGTGGTTGCCTGTTGTCCTTTACCCAGCAGGTAAGTTCGCAAGATCAGGAGGATATACAGGATTGCCTGTTGTACGCGGAACTGGCGGCTAATGAGAAATACCCTGGCCAGGTGTCGAGGAAGGCCTGGTTCGATTATTTTCAAGGGCGATTGATCAAGGCGGGATACAGGCTCAAGACCATCGTTCCAGCCGATCCGATCCGGGTCACGAGTGTCCGACAATTGCTCGGTGCCAGTTACAGCATGATCGGCGACCTGGGCGTGGAGCGTTTGAGCCAGCTTCTCGAGGACACCTATCAGGCATTGCGGCTGGATGAGTTTGCCTGGGACTTCTTTCGCGGCAATGTTGCCAATGGCGGCTCGGGTATCCTCAAGTGCGCACCTTGCGAGCGGCTCGACTCGGGTGAAGTGGTCGTCTGTCTGCTGGGCTTGCGCTACAGCGCGACCGTGATTGAAAGTGACTTTTTCCTGTGGAGCGAGTTCGATCGAGAGCTGGCGATCATTCCCGGTGGCGGGGTGTTTGTGTTCGACCGACGGGCGTTTGAAAACTACCGTAAACGGGTCCACGAAAAAATCGAAGCTTATTCAAACAAGGTCTTCGTGCGCAAACTCCAGTCCTGACTCAAAGGCTGTGCACGTAATAAAAGACAAGGCCCTGTGATTGATGCACAGGGCCTTGTTTTCGGGTTCGGCCAAGCCGCCGCTTCAAGGCACCAGGTAGCCTCTCACCCCGGTGAAGATGATCTGCGCCGCCAGTGCGCAAACGAAAAGCCCCATCAAACGGCTGACGATCTGTAATCCCTGATCACCGAGAATGCGCTCGATTCGACCGGACAAAAACAGCACCACGCCCACGGTAAAACTGGCCATGGCAATGCCGACAATGGCGGTGAGTTTGTCGTCCCAATGCGGCTGACTCACGCCCATCACCAGTAACGCACCGATGGTGCCGGGGCCGACGGTCAGTGGAATGGTCAGCGGGACGATGGTCACATCCTGCTGCACGTTGTCGGTCTGTACCGCCGATTTGCCTTGTGCCATCCCCAGTGCCGAGATGAACAGGACGCTACCGGCGCCGATGCGGAATGCGTCCACGGTAATGCCGAAAACACTGAAAATCACTCGGCCGAACAAGTACAGCAGCACACTGGAGACCAGTGTGGCGACCGCCACTTTCCAGGCCAGTCGTCGCTGTTCCTTGCGCGAATAACCACGGGTCAGGCTGATGAAGCAGGACAATACGAAGAATGGGCTGTAGAGCACCAGCATCTTCAGGTAAACGCTGAACAACACATGGAGCATGGTGCCGGGCTCACTGGCGAGGGAAGTCGAGGGGGAGTCTATCAGGGGTTGTGCAGTCTGTCGGCTCAGGACGTTTGGGTCGTTGCGCGATTCTGCTGGTCACGCTGGGCGACCCAGTGTTCGATCAACTCACGCAGTTGTGACAGTTCGACTGGCTTGGCCATGTGTCCGTCCATGCCGGCCTGGCGCGCACGCTCTTTGTGTTCGGCCAGGATGTGGGCGGTCAATGCCACCACGGGGGTTCGGACCCGCTGGTTGCCGACTTCCCAGGCACGCAATTGCTGGGTAGCCGAGAAGCCGTCGAGGATCGGCATTTCGCAGTCCATCAGCACCAGGTCATAACGCTGGGCTTTCATCGCCTGCAAGGCTTCTTCGCCGTTGCAGGCGGTATCCGGTTGCAGGTTGAGCTTGCTCAGCATGCCGCGGATCACCTTGGTCGAAATGCTGTTGTCTTCGGCCACCAGAATGCGGAAATCGCTGGGGACCTTGACCGGCGGGGGCGGGCCGCTTGGCAGTGATTGTGTGACGACCTGGCCTTTGTTGCGTTGGGTCAGTTCGTCGGCCAGGGTGGTCTTGAGGGTGTAGCCGGCCACCGGTTTGGCGAGGATGCGCTTGATCCCGGAGTTGCGCGCAATGATCTTGCTCGGCGCATTGCTGATGCCGGTGAGCATGATCAGCAGGATGTCATGGTTCAGGCTCGGGTCTTCCTTGATCTTGGCCGCCAGTTGCATGCCGGTCATGCCGGGCATGTTCTGGTCCAGCAGGACCACATCGAAGTAATCGCGCAAATGCGCCTTGGTGCGCAGCAGTGCCAGCGCTTCCTTGCCGGAAGGCGCAGCGCTGACGTTCAGGCCCCAGGCGCTGCATTGCTGCACCAGCACCTTGCGACAGGTGTCGTTGTCGTCCACCACCAATACCCGTGCACCTTGCAGCGGGCCGTCGAGGTCGGAGGTCGGGTGCTCGAGGCGATCCGGATCCAGCGGCAGGGTCAGCCACAGGGTGCTGCCCTGGTTGCTGCCACTCTTGATGCCGAATTCCCCTTGCATCAAGCGTATCAGTTGCCGGGCAATCACCAGGCCCAGGTTGCCGCCCAGGTGGGTGGCCGACAGAAAATGCCGGCTGTGCAGTTCGGCATGCATCAGGGCGTCGCGTTCTTCGGCGTCCATCGGCTCGCCGCTGTCCTGCACGGCGATACGCAGGCGCGGTTTGGCGTTGCGTTCGTCGAGCGCCACGACGATCAGGATTTCGCCTTCATCGGTTTTTTTCAGGGCGTTTTCGAGCAGGCTCAACAGGGTCTGGCGCAGGCGTGTCGGGTCACCGCTGATCACCCGTGGCACTTGCGGCTGGATGAAGCTGATCAACTCGACGTTTTGCTGCTCGGCCTTGGCGCGGAAGATACTCAGGCAGTCTTCGATCAGCGCGTTGAGGTCGAACTGCACATCGTCCAGCTCGATCTGCCCGGATTCGAGTTTGGAAATGTCGAGGATTTCGTTGATCAGTGTCAGCAACTCGTTACCGGCGCTGTGGATCGTCTGCACATAGTCGCGTTGCTTGACCGACAGCGGTGTGCCCAACAGCAGCTCGGTCATGCCGAGAACGCCGTTCATCGGGGTGCGGATTTCATGGCTGATCTTCGCCAGGAACTCGGCCTTGGCATTGATCTCGGCATTGCTGGCCGCCAGGTCGCGGCTGATGCTGAAGCGGTCTTCGGTGATGCGGCGCTGGCGCTCGCTCAACGCGATGCTCATCAGCAGGCCGCTGATGCAGATGAACACCAGCAAGGTGGTGATCAGGCCATGGGGTTCGACCAGGGTCAGCCCCAACAGCGCAGGCAGGATGACGAGGGTGCCGAGGTTGAACACCACCATGGCCGCCACGAAGAGACGAGCCGGGCGATAGCCTTTTTGCCAGTGATAGGCGCTGATGAACAGCATGGTCAGGCCAGCCAGGGCTACCAGGCCGTAGGTAATGAAGTTCAGCGGCAAGGTATTGACGAACAGCAGCATCAGGCCGCAGGCGGTGATCAGCAGGACCTCGCCGAGCAGCAACCGGTTCAGCGGGTGCGGCCCGAGCGGGGAGAAGAAGCGATAGGCAAGCATCAGGCCGCAGGGCGCCGTCAACAGCAATGCCAGGTAAGCCCCCGGTGTTTGCAGTGCGTGCCAGTCCGGTAGCCAGGGGCCAGCGAGGTTCAGCAACAGCAGCAGGCTGAGCATCAACAGCCCTTCGCACGCTGCCAGCCAGAGGGCGCTGTGCGAGCGGGTGTAGGCGTAGCGGATGAGGTTGTGCAGGATCAGCATGGCGATGCAACCGAACAGCAGGCCATAGATCAGCGTCTGGTTCTGGTTGGCAGCCGCGATGACCGCCGATTGCAGAGTGATGTAGGGGCGTAACTGGTGATCGGAGGCCAGTCGCAGGTAGATGTCCAGGGGGCTGTCGCTTTGCGGCAGGGGCAGCATGAAGTCGCTGCTGGGCAATGGACGCTCGGATTGGGGTTGTTCGTTGCCTGTGCTGGATTGGTCGATCAGCTTGTCGCCGTCCAGTACGTACATGTTGAACTGGCGCAGGTCAGGCGCGAACAATCGCAGCACCTGTTCGTGCTTGCCCGGTGCAAGCTTGAATCGCAACCATAGCGCGCCATCGGGTTCAGCCGCGGTAATGCGGTCGAGTTCGATGGGGCTGAATTGATTGGTGTAGCGTGCGGAACGGATGTCGCTCAGTTGCAGGTCGCCCTGTTCGTCGAGCAATACCGCCCAGCCACTGCCTTGCGCGGCCTGGGCCGGTAGCATGCAGAGCAGGGTCAGCAATGTGACGGTTAAGCTTATGGCAATCCTGAGCCAGCGCACGGCGAAATCCCTTCGTTAGGTTGATGCCAGAATATAACGATGCGCGGCGCCGGAATAGCCAGGCAATGAACCGTGTTCATTGCCTGGTGCGGTGTCTACCTTATTCCTGGCTTTCGCCACGCTCGCGGGCAATGGCGCGGTAGCCAATGTCCTTGCGATAGAAACAGCCTTCCCAGTCAATCGTTGCCGCCAGCTTGTAGGCCTGCTGCTGTGCAGCGTCGACGCTGGCACCCATGGCTGTGGCGCACAACACACGACCACCGGCGGTGACTACCTGACCGTCCTTGAGCGCCGTACCTGCGTGGAAAACCTTGCCTTCCAGTGCGGCAGCTGCATCCAGCCCCTTGATGGCTGTGCCCTTGGCGTAGTCACCAGGATAGCCGCCAGCGGCCAGAACGATGCCGACGCTCGGACGTGGATCCCATTGCGCTTCCACTTTATCCAGCGCCTGGGCCAGGGCGGCTTCGACCAGCAACACCAGGCTCGACTGCAGGCGCAGCATCACCGGCTGGGTTTCAGGGTCGCCGAAACGGCAGTTGAATTCGATGACTTTTGGGTTACCAGCCTTGTCGATCATCAGGCCGGCGTACAGGAAGCCAGTGTAGACGTTGCCTTCCTCGGCCATGCCGCGCACGGTCGGCCAGATCACCAGGTCCATGACGCGCTTGTGCACGTCGGCGGTGACCACTGGCGCCGGGGAGTAAGCACCCATGCCGCCGGTGTTCGGACCGGTGTCGCCGTCACCGACGCGTTTGTGGTCCTGGCTGGTGGCCATCGGCAGTACGTTCTTGCCGTCGACCATGACGATGAAGCTGGCTTCTTCGCCGTCCAGGAACTCTTCGATGACCACGCGCGAACCCGCATCGCCAAAGGCATTGCCCGCCAGCATGTCGCGCACGGCGTCTTCGGCTTCGGTCAGGGTCATGGCGACGATCACGCCTTTACCGGCGGCCAGGCCGTCGGCCTTGATCACGATCGGAGCGCCTTTTTCACGCAGGTAGGCGAGGGCCGGCTCGATTTCGGTGAAGTTCTGGTAGTCGGCAGTCGGGATCTTGTGGCGAGCCAGGAAGTCCTTGGTGAAGGCTTTCGAACCTTCCAGCTGCGCAGCGCCAGCGGTCGGGCCGAAGCAGTCGAGGCCGCGGCTGCGGAACAGGTCCACAACACCGGCAACCAGCGGCACTTCAGGGCCGACGATGGTCAGGGAAACGTTTTTCTCGGCAAAATCCGCCAGTTGCTCAAGCGCCAGCACGTCGATGGCGACGTTCTCGCACTTGGCTTCGATGGCGGTACCGGCGTTGCCCGGCGCCACGAACACTTTCTGCACGCGCGGATCCTGAGCCACTTTCCAGGCCAGGGCGTGTTCACGGCCACCGCTGCCAATGATCAAAACATTCATTTCAAAAACCTCAAGATTCTGTGGGGCGCTGCTAAACCGCTGTGTACCGTGTAGGAGCTGCCGAAGGCTGCGATCTTTTGATCTTTGAAAGCAAGATCAAAAGATCGCAGCCTTCGGCAGCTCCTACACAGCTCCTACACAGAGGGAGCGGTGTATCAGTGACGGAAGTGGCGCATGCCGGTGAAGACCATGGCGATGCCGGCTTCGTCGGCCGCAGCAATCACTTCAGCATCACGCATCGAGCCGCCTGGCTGGATCACGGCAGTCACGCCTGCCTTGGCCGCATTGTCCAGACCGTCGCGGAACGGGAAGAATGCGTCGGAAGCCATCACCGAACCGGCTACCTGCAAACCGGCATGTTCAGCCTTGATGGCAGCAATGCGCGCGGAATTCACGCGGCTCATCTGGCCGGCGCCGACACCGATGGTCTGGCGATTCTTGGCGTAGACGATGGCGTTGGATTTCACGTACTTGGCGACTTTCCAGGCGAAGATCAGGTCGTTGATTTCCTGTTCGGTCGGTGCGCGCTTGGTCACCACTTTCAGGTCGTCGGCGCCGATCATGCCGATGTCGCGGCTCTGCACCAGCAGGCCACCGTTGACGCGTTTGTAGTCCCAGGCAGCGGCGCGATCAGCCGACCACTCGCCGCAGGCCAGCAGGCGTACGTTGGCTTTGGCGGCAACAATGGCGCGGGCTTCTTCGCTGACGCTCGGGGCAATGATCACTTCGACGAACTGGCGCTCGACGATGGCCTTGGCGGTCTCGGCGTCCAGTTCGCGGTTGAAGGCGATGATCCCGCCGAAGGCGGATTCGGTGTCGGTGGCGTAGGCCAGGTCGTAGGCCTTGCGGATGCCGCCTTCGGCGTCAGGGCTGACAGCCACGCCGCACGGGTTGGCGTGCTTGACGATCACGCAAGCCGGCTTGACGAAGCTCTTCACGCATTCCAGCGCGGCGTCTGTGTCGGCCACGTTGTTGTACGACAGTTCCTTGCCTTGCAACTGGGTTGCGGTGGCGATGCCGACTTCGGCAGGCTTGGCTTCCACGTAGAACGCCGCGCTCTGGTGCGGGTTCTCGCCGTAGCGCATTTCCTGGGCCTTGATGAACTGACTGTTGAAGGTGCGCGGGAATTCGCTGCGGCCTTCTGTGCTCAGGGTGTCGGCCGCCTGGTTCACGGTGCCCATGTAGTTGGCGATCATGCCGTCGTAGGCGGCGGTGTGTTCGAATGCCTTGAGCATCAGGTCGAAGCGCTGAGCGTAGGTCAGGCCGCCGGCCTTGAGGTTTTCCAGGACGCTGGCGTAATCGCTGGCATTCACCACGATCGCTACGTCTTTATGGTTTTTCGCGGCCGAACGAACCATGGTCGGGCCGCCGATGTCGATGTTCTCGATGGCGGTCGGCAGGTCGCAGCCTGGCTTGTTGATGGTGGCTTCGAACGGGTACAGGTTGACCGCGACCAGATCGATCGGCTTGATGCCGTGTTCGTTCATGATCGCGTCGTCGATGCCGCGACGACCGAGGATCCCGCCGTGGATTTTCGGGTGCAGGGTTTTCACCCGGCCGTCCATCATTTCGGCGAAACCGGTGTAATCCGCGACTTCCACTGCGGCAACGCCGTTGTCCTGCAGCAGCTTGAACGTCCCGCCGGTGGAGAGGATCTCGACGCCCAGGGCTTCAAGCTCCTTGGCGAATTCGAGGATCCCGGTCTTGTCGGAAACGCTGATCAAGGCGCGGCGGATCGGCAGGCGGGTAGTCTGGTCGGTCATCTCAATTTCCATCAAAAGCAAAGGAAGTCAGCAAAAAAGGCGACCGGTTTTACGCGGGCGCCTTTCTGGTTTGATTGAATGCTTACAGCAAATCGTACTGCTTGAGTTTCTTGCGCAGCGTGCCCCGGTTCAGTCCGAGCATCTCGCTGGCCTTGGTCTGGTTGCCCTTGACGTAGTTCATCACGCACTCGAGCAGGGGAGCCTCGACTTCGGAGAGCACCAGGTTGTACACATCAGTGACGGCAGCGCCCTCAAGGTGGGCGAAATAATTGTGCAGCGCCTTCTCGACACTCCCGCGAAGGGTCTGGCCCTCTTCGCTCGGTGTATTGAGGTGCTGTTTCAAATTCACGTTGTCGCTCACGGGTGTTGTTCCACTCACTAAAGTCTCGGTCATCATCGTCATGCGGCCACCCACTCTCCGTCCCCTGTCAGGCTCTTGTAACGCTCGGCGAAAAACGCCCGAACGTTGGCGCATTGTGTATCCGTACCATCCAAACGATTGAAGTGGGCGCGAAACTCCCTGGCGCCCGGCAGGGTTGCGAGATACCAGCCCACATGCTTTCGAGCAATGCGTACACCCATGACATCGCCATAAAAGGCGTGCAGGGCAGCCAGATGCTCTAGCAGGATGCGTTCCACCTCGATCAGTTCCAGCGCCGGGAGTTTCTCGCCGGTACGCAGGAAATGGTCGATCTCGCGAAAAATCCATGGCCGCCCCTGGGCAGCCCGGCCAATCAACAAACCATCGGCACCGGTCGCGTCGAGCACGTACCGGGCTTTTTCCGGCGAATCGATATCGCCGTTGGCGAAGACCGGGATCGACACCGCCTGCTTGATCGCGGCGATGGTGTCGTACTCGGCCTCACCGGTATACAGGTCGGCACGGGTGCGGCCATGCACTGCCAGCGCCGTAATGCCTGCCTGCTCGGCGATCTTCGCCACCGTCAGGCCGTTCTTGTTGTCCCGGTCCCAGCCGGTCCGGATCTTCAGGGTAACCGGCACATCGACCGCAGCCACGACGGCCTGCAGGATCTCGGTTACCAGGGTTTCATCCTTCAACAGTGCAGAACCGGCAGCCTTGTTGCAGACTTTCTTGGCCGGGCAGCCCATGTTGATGTCAATAATCTGCGCGCCCATTTCAACGTTGGCACGGGCAGCGTCCGCCAGCATCTGTGCGTCCCCACCGGCGATCTGTACCGAGCGTGGCTCGGGGTCACCTGTATGGATCATGCGCATGCGCGACTTGCGGGTGTTCCACAGACTCATGTCGCTGGTGACCATTTCCGAGACGACCAGTCCCGCGCCCAAGCGCTTGCACAGCTGACGAAAGGGCTGGTCGGTGACACCCGCCATGGGGGCGAGAATCAAGCTGTTATGTAATGTGTATGGGCCGATGCGTACCGCCGACATAGGACTTCCCTGTTGTGGGGCCGGATCATGAGAGTTCGAAAAAGGGTTGGCATGATACCCGCTCTCGATGACTGGATAAAGGCTGAATTGAACAAAATCTGAACAGTTATTCTGTTATTACCCGTGGTTTGGTTGGCCAGGGGGAGTCAGAAAGCCGACTTCAATCGGGGAACGATGAAGCGTTTCACTCCGGAGAGTGGAAGCTCAGACTGTAGTTCACGGCCTTGGCGCCGGGGTCGAGAATGTCCAGGGCGATGTGGATCGGCGTCTGCGGAGGCATTTCCGCCATGCCTTCGAGATCGCCATTGAGGTACTCGCCGGGTTTGAAGCGGCGACTGGCGATCAGATGGCCATTGAGGTCGGCGAAGCGCAATTCCAGCAGCGGGAAGGGCTGGGAAAAGGGTGCGCGGTTATAGATGATCGCATCGACCACCAGCGCGCCATTGAATTCGGGATGGCTGCGCACCACCAGGTTGCTGCTTTTGATTTTTGCAATGTCGACCTTGGAGGGCACGGTGCAGCCGATTTGCGGGCACAGTTGCTGGAACCACGGGCGATATTGATCCTGTCGCGCCAGTTCGTCGAAATGGTAGGCGATGTACTGGCCGGCGAGCGCGCCAGCGGCGATCAGCACCAGCAGCAACCACAACAGCCGTCGGCCCCAGGGCGAGCGGCGTTTTTGCCAGTCCAGTTGCAGCGGGTCGTCGGTCAGGTCTTGCAGCACTTCGGCACGCGGGCCCGTCTCGCGGCGCTTGCGTAGCGGTTCGATCGAGGGCAGGTTGTCGTCGAGTCCGTTCTCGTCGGCGGCCGAAAGGCGTTCGTGGTGCAGCGGCGCATCGAGTGGGTCGTGCAAGCGCAACTGGGGTGGTTGCAGTTCGTCGTCGAGATCGACCGGTTCCAGGGTCAGCGAAGGTTCGGTGCGCGAGGTTTTGCCCGGTTCGACCGTCGGCTCTGGCGTTTCTAGGTGGTCGAACGGTTCGTCGACTTGCGCACGATCGGCCGCCGACTCACTGAACAGGCTGTCGGACCACGGCTCCTCGTCATCCTGCCCGGTGCTGTCGCGGCGGGCGCTCAGCGAGTCGTCGCGATGGCGGCCGAGCTCGGTGGCGGGCTGGATTTCCCGCTGTTCGAGCCGGGCGAGTTCTTCGTCGAGGTCGAGACTGTCCAGGTCCAGTTCGGTCGCGCTCCATTGCTTTTGGCTGATGGCGCGCGGTGCCGATGCCTCAAGCGGTTCGGCAGGCTGCACAGGCGCTAGCGGCGCCGCTACCGGTGGCTCCTTGCCGGCCTGCTCAAGCAACTGCCTGGCGGCATTGAACACCTGCAGGCAGGAGCCGCAGCGAACCACGCCGCGAGCCACGCTCAATTGGGCATGGCTGACGCGGAAGCTGGTTTGGCAATGCGGGCACTGAGTGACGAAGCTATCGGTCATGCGGCGTTCCGGATTATGCAGGCGGCCATTCTAGCGCCGACGGCCAGTGATGCGCACCCAGCCATCGCGATTGGCGATCGGATCCAGATCGAAGTCCTTGGCGTAGGCGGCAGCGACTTCGTCACCCTGTTCGGCGAGGATGCCCGACAGCGCCAGGCGACCGCCCGACTTGACCAGACCGGACAGCTGCGGCGCCAGGGAAACCAGCGGGCCGGCGAGGATATTGGCCACCAGCACGTCGGCCTGCACTTGTGGCAGGTCTTGCGGCAGGTACAGCGGGAACAGGTGATCGGCGATGTTGTTGCGCCCGGCGTTGTCGCGGGAGGCTTCCAGCGCCTGCACGTCGATGTCGGTGCCCACGGCTTCCCTGGCGCCCAGCAACAGCGCGGCGATCGCCAGGATCCCCGAGCCGCAGCCGAAGTCCAGTACGTTGCAGTCTTTCAGGTCCTGGCCGTCGAGCCATTCCAGGCACAGTGCGGTGGTCGGGTGGGTGCCGGTGCCGAACGCCAGGCCCGGATCAAGCAACAGGTTCACTGCGTCAGGTTCCGGTGCGGCGTGCCAGCTCGGCACGATCCACAGGCGCTGGCCGAAACGCATCGGCTGGAATCCGTCCATCCAGCTGCGTTCCCAATCCTGGTCTTCGATGACTTCGCTGTGGTGTTCAGGCAGCGGGCTGCCGGTCAGCAGCTCCAGGTGGGCCAGTACCGGGCCCGGCTCGGTGCCACCTTCGAACAGGGCCAGCAGGTGCGTGTGCGACCACAGCGGAGTGGTATTGAGTTCCGGCTCGAAGATCGGCTGGTCTTCGGCGTCCATGAACGTCACCGACACGGCGCCCACTTCAAGGAAAGCGTCTTCATAGGTTTCGGCTTGTTCTGGGCTGATGGCGAGACGTACTTGCAGCCAAGGCATGGCGGGCACCTTTGAAAAATGTTGATTGCAGCCTGGCGGGCTGCGAGAAGGACGCAAGTTTACGCGAGAGCGGGGGGTTTGTGGGAGTCCGCTGTGCCTGTGGGAGCGGGCTTGCTCGCGAATGCGTACTGTCTGTCGCATTGATGTCGGATGTGCCGACGTCTTCGCGGGCAAGCCCGCTCCCACAGGGATTGTGCAAGGCCATCTATCTGATGAAATGCCCAGATACAACAAAGCCGCCCGAAGGCGGCTTTGTCGTGTACCAGCTGAAGCTTAGTGCTTCTCGCCAGCCAGCTTGTGCTCGAGGTAGTGAATGTTCACGCCCCCTTTGCAGAAGCCTTCATCGCGGGTCAGGTCGCGGTGCAGCGGGATGTTGGTCTTGATCCCGTCAACCACGATCTCGTCCAGCGCATTGCGCATGCGCGCCATGGCTTCGTCACGGGTTGCGCCGTAGGTGATCAGCTTGCCGATCAACGAATCGTAGTTCGGCGGAACGGCATAACCACTGTACAGGTGCGAGTCGACGCGAACGCCATTGCCGCCTGGAGCGTGGAAATGCTTGACCGTGCCAGGGCTCGGCATGAAGGTTTTCGGGTCTTCGGCGTTGATCCGGCATTCCAGCGCGTGACCGCGGATGACCACGTCATCCTGGGTGAACGACAGCTTGTTGCCGGCGGCGATGCTGAGCATCTCCTTGACGATGTCGATGCCGGTGACCATTTCCGAAACCGGGTGCTCTACCTGGACACGAGTGTTCATCTCGATGAAGTAGAAACGACCGTTTTCGTACAGGAACTCGAAAGTGCCCGCGCCACGGTAACCGATGTCGATGCACGCCTTGACGCAGCGAGCCAGAACTTCCTGGCGGGCCTGTTCGTCGATGCCCGGTGCCGGCGCTTCTTCCAGAACCTTCTGGTGACGACGTTGCAGCGAGCAATCGCGGTCGCCCAGATGGATAGCCTGGCCCTGGCCATCGGAAAGAACCTGGACTTCCACGTGGCGTGGGTTGGTCAGGAATTTTTCCAGATAGACCATTGGGTTGCCGAACGCCGCACCGGCTTCGGAGCGGGTCAGTTTCGCCGAGGAAATCAGGTCTTCTTCCTTGTGCACAACGCGCATGCCGCGACCACCACCGCCGCCAGCGGCCTTGATGATCACCGGGTAACCCACTTCGCGACCAATACGCAGAGCGGTTTCTTCGTCTTCCGGCAGCGGGCCGTCAGAACCCGGAACGGTCGGTACGCCAGCTGCGATCATGGCGTGCTTGGCCGATACCTTGTCGCCCATCAGGCGAATGGTTTCGGCTTTCGGGCCAATGAACGCAAAGCCGGAATTCTCGACCTGCTCGGCGAAGTCGGCGTTTTCCGCAAGGAAGCCGTAGCCCGGGTGAATGGCGGTGGCGCCCGTCACTTCGGCTGCGGCAATGATTGCCGGAATGTGCAGGTAGGAGTGGGCGGCCGATGCCGGTCCGATGCAGACGGATTCGTCTGCCAGGCCCAGGTGCATCAGTTCCTTGTCAGCCTTGGAGTATACGGCGACGGTCTTGATGCCCATCTCTTTGCAGGCGCGCAGGATCCGCAGGGCGATCTCACCGCGGTTGGCGATCAGAACTTTTTCCAACTTCGCAGTCATCAAAGGCTCTCCGCGGTTCAAACGATGGTGAACAGCGGTTGGTCGTACTCAACCGGCTGGCCGTCTTCGACGAGGATGGATTCGATCACACCGCTGGTTTCAGCTTCGATGTGGTTCATCATCTTCATGGCTTCAACGATGCACAGGGTGTCGCCTTTCTTCACGGTCTGGCCGACTTCAACGAAGGACGGCGAGGTTGGCGAAGACTTGCGGTAGAACGTACCGACCATCGGCGAACGGGCAACGGTGCCGTTCAGCGCTGGTGCGGCGGCAGCAGCAGGTGCGGCAGCGGCAGCCGGAGCGGCGGCAGCGACAGGCGCGGCAGCCGGAGCAGGCATTGGAGCCGGTGCGTAGTACTGCTGAGCCGGAGTCTTGCTATGACGGCTGATGCGTACGGACTCTTCGCCTTCCTTGATCTCGAGCTCGTCGATGCCGGACTCTTCCAGCAATTCGATCAGTTTCTTAACTTTACGGATATCCATGAATCATCAACTCCCAAGGGTCGGTCAGGGGCGGTTAACTTGTTGTTCAAGCTGTTCCAGGGCGGCCTCCAGGGCCAGTCGGTAACCGCTGGCGCCAAGGCCGCAGATCACTCCCACCGCTACGTCGGAGAAGTAAGAGTGATGGCGGAAAGGTTCGCGTTTGTGCACGTTGGACAAATGCACTTCGATGAATGGGATGCTCACCGCCAGCAGCGCGTCACGTAATGCGACACTTGTATGTGTAAAAGCTGCCGGGTTAATCAAAATGAAGTCCACGCCTTCGCTGCGGGCAGCGTGAATACGGTCGATCAATTCGTACTCGGCATTGCTTTGCAGGTGCAGCAGGTGGTGACCGGCTTCGCGGGCACGGCGTTCCAGGTCCTGGTTGATCTGCGCCAGCGTCGTGGCGCCGTAGGTGCCCGGTTCACGAGTGCCGAGCAAGTTCAGGTTGGGTCCGTGCAGAACCAGTAGGGTCGCCATCGGCTGTTCCTTTATTTTCCGTGAGCAGTTGTCAGAACCCGGCGACTATGCCGCAAAGCCTTTGTGACTGTCCAGTTCTCTGCAATAGGCAGCACGATGACCGATGTTTGCGCGAAATATATGACTGCTTGATTAAATGTGGTCATTCGCCCTGGCAACACGTTCGGCGAAGTCTTTGGCGTTGATCTCGCCGATCACCCGCACATCGGCGCGTTCGACACCGTCCTTGCCGAAAAACATCAGGGCCGGGGGGCCGAACAACTGGTAGCGGTCGAGCAGGGCGCGTTGCTCTGCGTTGCTGGCGGTGATGTCGAAGCGGATCAGTCGGTAACCCTTGAGGCGTTCGATGACGACAGGGTCCTCCAGCACCTCACGCTCGATGACTTTGCAACTGATGCACCAGTCGGCATACCAGTCGAGCAGCAGCGGTGTGCCGGAGGAGCGTGCGTCGGCGAGTGCGCGATCCAGATCGGCCGGCGTGCTGACGGTTTGCCAGGCGCTGAAGATTTGCTCCTGGCCGCGGTTGTCGACGATGCGAGGCTGGCCTATCGGGTTGAACGGGTCGGTCTGGCCGCTGAACGCGCCGTACCAGCAGACCAGCGCGTAAAACACCAGGAACATGCCGAGCAACTGTCCGAGGCGTTTGCGTGGTGGTTTATAGACGAATTCCAGCGCCCCCATGAACAAGCCGACGCCGCCGGCCAGCAAGCCGATCAGCAGCAAGGTGACCTGACCCGGCAGGACGCGACTGAGCAGGCCGACGGCCAGGCCGAGTAACAACACGCCAATTGCGTTTTTCACGTAGACCAGCCACGGACCGCTTTTTGGCAACCAGGCTGCGCCACCGGTGGCCACCAGCAACAGCGGTGCCCCCATGCCGAGGCCGAGCATGAACAGTTTCAGGCCGCCGCCCAGCGCATCGCCACTGGCGCTGATGTACAGCAACGCGCCGGCCAGTGGTGCCGAAACACAGGGTGAAACCAGCAAGCTGGAGACCACGCCCAACACCGCGGCGCCCCACAGTGATCCGCCTTCGGTGCGGCCGGCGATGCGGTCCAGGCGACTGCTGATGGCGTGCGGCAGTTTCAGTTCGAAGACGCCGAACATCGCCAGTGCGAACAGCGCAAAAAACATCGCAAAAGGCACCAGCACCCAGGCCGATTGCAGCCGCGCCTGCAGATTGAGCTGGGCACCGAACAGGCCCATCAGCGCACCGAGCAGGGCAAAGCACGCGGCCATCGGCAGCACATAGGCCAGTGACAGATTGAAGCCGCGCCAGCCGCCGACCTGGCCGCGCAGCACCACCCCGGACAGGATCGGCAGCATGGGCAGCACGCAGGGTGTGAAGGTCAGGCCCAGGCCCGCGAGGAAAAACAATGCCAGTTCGCGCCAGCTCCATTGAGATGCTGTCGTCGTCGCCGCGCCGCTGCCGTCGATGCTCAGGCGCTCGGTCTCGGGCGGGTAGCACAGGCCTTTATCGGCGCAACCCTGATAGGTCACGGCCAGGGTGAAGGCCCGCTGATCGGTGCGCGGTAGTTCGACGTCGAGAATGCCGTGGTAGACCTCGACGTCGCCGAAGTACTCGTCGTGCTTTTTCTGGCCATCGGGCAGTTTCGCCGCACCGAGCACGACGTCGGCCGGATCGGCGCGAAACTGGAAGCGGTGACGGTAGAGGTAATAGCCTTCAGTGGCGACGAAGCGCAGCTTGATCGATTGCGGCGTGCTTTCTACCAGGCTCAACTGGAAGGCTTCGCGCACGGGCAGGAAGTCGGCGCTGTTGTTGATCGAGCCCAGGCTGGCGCTGGGACGATTTTCCAGCAAGCCGGTGGCGCTGGCCGGCAGGGCGAATACTAAAAGCAGCAGGCAGAGCAAACGGCGCATGACAATCTCGCGTATCGGAATTGGGGGGATGATAGCTGAGAGCGCACTACAACGCCGACCCGCCTTCCGCATCTGCCCCCCCCCCACTGTAGGAGCTGCCGCAGGCTGCGATCTTTTGATCTTGATCTTTAAAATCAAAGTCAAAAGATCGCAGCCTGCGGCAGCTCCTACAGGGTGGTTGGTCAGACGCGGAAGGCTTGAACGGCCGTATGCAATCGCCCACCCAGCACCAGCAAATTCTCCCCCTGCTCGCGCCCTTCGCCAATGCGCAGCAAGTTATCCCCACCCAGCTGATGAATCCGCTCGCTGTGATCACGAATCTCGCTGACCGCGCCGCTTTGCTGGGCGGTGACATCGGCGATGCGCACCGCCGTGTCGGAAATGGTCTGGATCGCCGCGACGATTTTATCCAGCGCGCCGTCGGCGGCCTGGGCCTGGCTGGCCGTGGCTTCGGCGTGTTCGACCTGGGCACGCATGCCTTCCACCGACTGCCGCGCGGCGGTTTGCAGACCGGCGATCAGCGTCTGGATTTCTGCCGTGGCCCCGGCGGTACGTTGCGCCAGTGAGCGCACCTCTTCGGCCACCACGGCAAAGCCGCGGCCCATTTCCCCGGCCCGGGCCGCCTCGATGGCCGCGTTCAAGGCCAGCAGGTTGGTCTGGTCGGCGATCGAGCGGATCACCGTCAACACACCGCCGATGGTGGCCGACTCCTCGGCCAGGTGTTCGATCATTTGCGCATTGCCTTGCACTTCATCCACCAGCGCATGCAGACCGGTGAGGCTCAGACCGATGACTTTCTGTCCGTGCTCCACGGCCAGGCCGGCGTGGCGGCTGGCGTCAGCAGCCTGGCTGGCATCGCCGGCGACTTGCTGAATGGTCGCTTCCAGCTCGCTGAGGGAGTCGCGGATCAGCGCCGTATCGCCGGCCTGATGTTCCGCCCCGTCATGCAAATCGTTGCTCAGGTCGGCCAGGGTGCGGCTACTGCCGGCCACTTGCTCGGCATTGAGGCGAATGGTTCCCACCAGGTCCACCAGATAAGCGCGCAGGCGGTTGAGCGAGGCTTCAATGTCATGCAGTTCGCGGTTGGTGTTGCCCAGTTGAATGTCGCGGCTGAAGTCGCCTTCGGCCCAGGTCGACAGGGCCGGGGCGAGGTTGGTCAGGGTCCGGGCCAGTTTGCGCTGCAGGGTGTCGATCAGCAGCGCGATCAACAGGATCAAGCCGATCATCACGCCTTGCATCAGCCGTACTTCACCCTGGATCTGCCCGTGCTGGGCGCGTACCACCGGCTCCAGCCCGGCAATGGCCTGTTGCACGTCGGCGATTTTCAGGTGAGTCGCGGTACTCAGCTCAGCGCGTTTGCCGATTTGCTCGCGGGTGCGCGCGAGCTCGGCCGGGTAGCGGGTGAGCAGGCTGTTGAGCTCACGCTTGAGGCCGACGCCGGCATCTTCGGCGACGGTTTTCTCCTTGTTCTCAAGGCCCATCATCGCGGCGAAATCATCGGTGTTCGATTCGCTGCTGGAGGTCACGCCCAGCAAGGGCAGGGCATCGAGTTTCTCTGCCTGGGTGCGGATGTTGGTCACTTCGCGTTCGACGTCGGCGGCCAGCTCGCTGCGGCCGCTGCTGACCAGCTTTTCCCGCGCCAGGGACAATTTGCCCAAGTGCTGCGATGCGCTGAGCAGCGGTGTCAGATAGGCGGCATTGCCGCTGGCGTACTGGCTGAGCTGATCGAGACTGGCGCCCAATTCCCGTTCGGCCTGCAACAGCAGTGCCTGCGGATCGCCGGCCAGTTTGCCGGCTGCCAGCAGGTCGGTTTTGCTGAACTCTTCAAGGGTCGACAGGCTCGGGCGCAAGGTCTCGGCCAGGGCGGGTGGCAATTCGCCGAGTTGTTTTTGCAGGCTGTCGATGCCTTGGGCGGCACTGCTCAGGCGCAGGGCATCGCCGCTGCCAAGGTAATCCTCGACGCTGCGGGCGACTTCATGCTGAAACTGCTGCGACAGGCCCAGGTAGCGCTCCATTAATAGATACGGACGCTCAAGGGCTTTTTGCGACCACCACAGCGTGGCGCCGAGGGCCACGCACACGGCCACCAAAAGGAGGGTATTGAGATTGGTCAGCAGCTTCAGGCGCATTAAGGACTACCAACGGCAGAAATGGTAAGCGCCTGAAGTTATTGCGTTTCTGTTACAGGGTTATGACTGTATCGGTCGATTCCGATGAAAAAGTGGCACTTTGCTTTGATGTGCGAGCGGCCTGTACGCGATTGCGTCCGCCGCCCTTGGCACGGTACAGCGCCTCGTCTGCCAGGCTGGCCATCATCAGGCTGTCGGAGCTTTCGCAGAACTCCACCACCCCGGCACTGAAGGTGCACCAAAGGTCCTGGGGTTGGGCTGGGTAATGAATCTCGGCAAAACGCTGGCGGATTTCATCGAGCACGTTGTAGGCCGCTTCGATATCGGTGTCCGGCATGACGATGGCGAACTCTTCGCCACCGTAGCGGCCGATGAAGTCGGTTTTGCGCAGGCGTTGCTTGAGAAACAGCGCCAGGCTCTTGATCACCCGGTCGCCCATGGGGTGGCCGTGGCTGTCGTTGACCCGTTTGAAGTGGTCGATGTCGAGCATGGCAAAACTCAGCGGCTTGTTCTCGCGGCGGGCACGGAACGAGCAGTCTTCAAGCAATTGCAGGATGTGCGTGTGGTTGTACAGGCCGGTGAGGCTGTCGCGGACCATCCGTGCCTTGAGGTTGCGGGCCCTTGCTGCACGGTTGCGCACAGTGGTGATCAGGTGCCGGGGCTTGATCGGTTTGGTCAGGAAGTCATCGCCGCCCTCGCTCATGGCGTCGAGTTGCTTGTCCAGGTCGTCTTCGGCCGACAGGTAAATGATCGGCACGCTGACATAACGGTCGTTGTGACGGATCACCTTGGCCAGTTCCGTACCGGTGCAGGCCGGCATGTACATGTCGAGGATGATCAGGTCCGGCTGGAAGTCCGCCAGTTCGGCCATGGCCTGGATCGGCTCGATCAACGTCCGGGTGACGATCCCGGCACTGTTGAGCAGGCGCTCGGTGTGCAGGGCCTGGGCGCGGGAGTCGTCGATGATCAACACTTTATAAGGTTCGTATTGGGCGACGCAGGTCAGGACTTCGATTTTCTCCAGCAGGCTCGACGCTTCGAGGGTGCCGGTGAGGAACTCCTGGCCGCCGGCACGCACGGCGGCGAGGCGGGTTGGTGTGTCGGTTTCGTGCAGGCTGAAGAACAGCAGCGGCAAGCGATGGTCCAGGCCTTCCTGGGCTTCGGCGGCCAGCTTCAGGCCGACACCGGGGCCGCTGAAGTCCACGTCCATGACAATCGCCGCCGGCAGGCGCTCGACCATCGACGAGCGAAACGCGTCTACGCTGTCCAGCGACTGGGCGCTGAGCCCGAAGAATTCCAGTTGTTTGGCCAGGCGCTCGGCGCGGTCGTGATCCTGCAGCATCACATAGATGGGCTTGCGCAGTGGCGGCAGGAAGGTTTGATCGAGTTGGTCGCCATGGCGCAGGCCGGTGCGTGACAGGCGCTGCATCAAGCGATTGAGGTCGGTGATCAGGCCGCTGCTCAGGCGTCCGCGGTTGGCGTCGACCGCCTCCAGGGATTGACCGATATGACGCGCCAGTTGCGTGTGTTCCGGTTGCTCGAAGCGCTCGGCGAAACGCAGCAGGCGCAGATTGGCCTCGCTCAGTTCCGACAGGTCGGCGGTGGACCACTCGCTGCGTTGCAGGCGCTGCCATATCTCAAGAATCTGACGAGCCTGATGAATTACCCGCTGGGCAAAGTGGTGCTTGAGGCGCTCGCGGCTCGGGTCTTCTGGCTCGGTCATATCCTGACTACTAGTTAGGGTGCACACTGAGGTCGACTGGTGGCTCTATGCTAGCATCACTTTCCCATTACACGAGTGCTGTACGTCAATAATCTGCAATGCGACCTTATTCAGTTTGTGACCGGGTAGTCTGGTTCGGGCCTTTAAAGTCGCGGTGTGTGGGGGGGAAGTGCTTTATTCAGGGCACTTGGTGGGCGCGGGCCGGCAATTGGCGCGTGACTGATAGTTGATCATTCATGATCTTTGGCCCGTGCTGATCTGGCTGTTTTCTTTGGCTTCAGGGGATCAGGGATTCCCTTAGAGAGGACAATGCAAACCCTCAGGGGGATTTCGACGGCCGCCGCATCGTTGCGTGGGTAGAAATACTTTTCATCCACAAGCCCGGTAATTTCCCCCATTGATGCAATGGCGGGTGCCGGGCCAAGGCACGTTGTTGTATGGTTGTGGTCGAATCGTTGAACTCAAGAGATTGAAAGGATACCGCCATGCTGGACTGGAAGAACCGCACAGGCAGTGCGCCTGAACGTACCGCTGAACCGAAGTCGGAGGCCCGCAGTTACCTGGGGGGTCTGTTGTTCAGCCGGGCGCTGGCCACTCTACTGGGCATCTACCTGTTGGTGGCGAGTGTCCTGGGCTGGTACTGGAGCCAGGAGCCGGCGCTCTTCCCGGTCCAGCAAACCGCACAACTGGCGGCCGAGAAAGAAGGCAAGCAGATGGTCGTCGGCTACACCACGGTGGAAACCCTCAAGACCGTCGCCGGCACCTTGCTGACCAAGCCGGGCGGCTATATATCCAACGACCGTTTCCCGCCAGGCCTGTGGATGGACAACATGCCGAGCTGGGAATATGGCGTGCTGGTGCAGGTCCGCGACCTGAGCCGGGCGTTGCGCAAAGACTTCGCCCGTTCGCAGTCGCAGTCCGCCGAAGACGCCGACCTGGCCAAGGCCGAGCCGCGTTTCAACTTCGACAACAAGAGCTGGGTGCTGCCGTCCAGTGAGTCCGAGTACCAGGAAGGCATCAACTCCCTGAGTCGCTATCAGGCGCGCCTGTCCGATCCGAACCAGAAGAGCGCGCTGTTCTATGCTCGTGCCGACAACCTGAACAACTGGCTGGGTGATGTCGGTACCCGCCTGGGTTCGCTGTCGCAACGGCTGTCGGCCAGTGTGGGGCGGGTCAAGCTCAACACCGCATTGAAAACCGAAGTCGTGGCACCGGGCGAGGTGCCGCAGGTCGACGAAGAAATCGTCGAGACACCGTGGATGCAGATCGACAACGTGTTCTACGAAGCCCGCGGCCAGGCCTGGGCGCTGTCGCACCTGTTGCGCGCCATCGAAGTCGACTTCGCCGATGTGCTGGCCAAGAAAAACGCCACGGTCAGCGTGCGCCAGATCATTCGTGAGCTGGAAGCCTCGCAGGAGCCGGTATGGAGCCCGATGATTCTTAACGGCAGTGGCTTCGGCGTATTGGCCAACCACTCGCTGGTCATGGCCAACTACATTTCCCGGGCCAACGCCGCGGTGATCGATTTGCGTCAACTGCTCAATCAGGGCTGAGTCATGGTCGAAAACACCAGGGAAGCCGCACACCGTGCGGCTTCCGATGCCGAACACATCGCCTGGGTCGACGAGCAGGACAACCTGCTGGGCGCCCTGGTCCGTTCCGATTTGCGCGAGCGCGGGCTGATCGGGCGCGGTACCTACATCATGTTGTTCAATTCCGCTGGCGAGCTGTGCGTGCATCGCCGCACCCTGAGCAAGGCGATCTATCCCGGTTACTGGGACGTGGCAGCGGGGGGCATGGTGCTCGCTACCGAAACCTACGCCGAATCGGCAGCCCGGGAACTGGAAGAAGAACTAGGTGTGAGTGGCGTGGAGCTGACCGCCCATGACCATTTCTTCTTCGAGGACACGGGCAATCGCCTGTGGTGCTCGGCGTTCTCGGCGGTGTGGGACGGCCCGTTGACCCTGCAACCGGAAGAGGTGCTCGAAGCCCGCTTTATCCCCATCGATCAGGTCATGCAGGAGATCGAGCAAAAGCCTTACTGCCCGGACTCTCTGGCAGCGTTGAAGCGCTATCTGAAGGCTCAACAAAGCAACGTCGCAAAACAGCTATAAATTGGCGCCGATTGGCTCTTAGCAATCGGCGTTTTTGCCGTTACACTGCGCGACCTTTTCAAACTGAACCGGTATTGCTTCCTGTAGGAGCTGTCGAGTGCAACGAGGCGGCGATCTTTTAATCAAGATCAAAAGATCGCCGCCTCGTTGCACTCGACAGCTCCTACACAAGGTCGTAATTGGGTTGTACCGTTTCAGTAGCGCTGCCCCTGCCTGAGTGGGGCTTCGCGGTCGATAGCCTTCCCAAGTGCTGCGACCAGTCTTTGTCCTCCGAAGAGGATTGCCGGTGGCCAAAAAAGCCGCATCCTTCGCCGCCCTGGGCGGCCTGGTATTTTCCACCGACGCAGGTCGTCATTGCCCGGAATGCAGTAAACCGGTGGACGCCTGCATCTGCAAACAGACCGTTATCCCGGCCGGCGACGGCATTGCGCGCGTGCGTCGCGAAAGCAAGGGCCGTGGCGGCAAGACGGTGACCACCATCACCGGCGTGCCGTTGGCTGAAGAGGCGCTCAAGGACCTGGCCACGACGTTGAAGAAGCGTTGCGGTACCGGTGGGGCGTTGAA
Source organism: Pseudomonas sp. B1(2018) (assembly GCF_003097365.1). Classification (NCBI taxonomy): domain Bacteria; kingdom Pseudomonadati; phylum Pseudomonadota; class Gammaproteobacteria; order Pseudomonadales; family Pseudomonadaceae; genus Pseudomonas; species Pseudomonas sp. B1(2018). Next base: position 57,262 of record NZ_PYUK01000018.1, on the reverse strand, counting down.
AGACGGTGTCATCGAAATCCAGGGCGATCATGTCGAGCTACTCTTGGCAGAACTGATCAAGCTCGGTTTCAAGGCGAAGAAGTCCGGCGGCTAGCAGCCTCTGTGAAAACCACCCTCGGCTTGACCCGGTCCTGATGGCATTCAGGTCTGGCGCCGTCCACATGGTTTTCACAGAGCCTGTTCATGACCGGTTTCTAAACTCACTGCGGTCGGCGGGGTCTATTGCCTCGTTGACGAACCGTCATTTTCATTATTTAGACTGCGCCGGCCTGAACCCAGGCGACGCACTATGACTTCTTTATAGGGGACTTCGATGTCCGTACGACGCACACGCAAAGACGATGGCAGCCAATGGACAGTTGCGGACAGCCGCAGTGTTTACGGGATTCGCCATTGGGGGGCCGGGTATTTCGCGATCAATGACGCCGGTCGCGTCGAAGTTCGTCCGAACGGTCCGAGCAGTTCGCCTATCGACCTGTTCGAGCAAGTCGACCAGCTGCGCAAAAGCGGCCTGTCCTTGCCGTTGCTGGTCCGTTTCCCGGACATTCTGCAAGACCGCGTGCGTCAGCTGACGGGCGCGTTCGATGCCAACATCGAGCGTCTGGAATACCAGAGCAAGTACACCGCGCTGTATCCGATCAAGGTGAACCAGCAGGAAGCGGTGATCGAAAACATCATCGCCACCCAGAACGTTTCCATCGGTCTGGAAGCCGGGTCCAAGCCCGAACTGCTGGCGGTGCTGGCACTGGCGCCGAAGGGTGGCACCATCGTCTGCAACGGTTACAAGGACCGTGAGTTCATCCGCCTGGCGCTGATGGGCCAGAAGCTCGGCCACAACGTGTTCATCGTGATCGAGAAAGAATCCGAAGTCGGCCTGGTGATCGAAGAAGCGACCTCGCTCAAGGTCAAGCCCCAGGTCGGCCTGCGCGTGCGCCTGTCGTCCCTGGCATCGAGCAAGTGGGCAGACACCGGCGGCGAGAAATCCAAGTTCGGCCTGTCGGCGGCGCAACTGCTGTCGGTGGTCGAGCGTTTCCGCGCGGCCGGCCTGGACCAGGGCATCCGCCTGCTGCACTTCCACATGGGCTCGCAGATCGCCAACCTGGCGGACTACCAGCACGGCTTCAAGGAAGCGATCCGTTACTACGGCGAGTTGCGCAACCTCGGCCTGCCGGTGGACCACATCGATGTCGGTGGCGGCCTGGGCGTGGACTACGACGGCACGCACTCGCGTAACGCCAGTTCGATCAACTACGACATGGACGATTACGCCGGCGTCGTGGTCGGGATGCTCAAGGAGTTCTGCGATGCGCAGAGCCTGCCGCACCCGAACATCTTCTCCGAAAGCGGCCGCTCCCTGACCGCGCACCATGCCATGCTGGTGATCCAGGTGACCGACGTCGAGAAGCACAACGACGACGTGCCGCAGATCGAGAACAAGGAAGCACTGCCGGAAACCGTGCAGTGGCTGGTGGACCTGCTCGGCCCGACCGATATCGAGATGGTCACCGAAACCTACTGGCGCGCCACGCACTACATGAGTGACGTTGCCTCCCAGTACGCCGACGGCAAGCTGACCCTGGCCGAGAAAGCCCTGGCCGAGCAATGCTACTTCGCGGTGTGCCGTCGCCTGCACAACTCGCTGAAGGCGCGCCAGCGTTCCCACCGTCAGGTGCTGGACGAGCTCAACGACAAACTGGCCGACAAGTACATCTGCAACTTCTCGGTGTTCCAGAGCCTGCCGGACACCTGGGCCATCGACCAGGTCCTGCCGATCATCCCGCTGCACCGCCTCGACGAAGAGCCGCTGCGTCGTGCGGTGCTGCAAGACCTGACCTGTGACTCCGACGGCAAGATCAACCAGTACGTCGACGAGCAGAGCATCGAAACCAGTTTGCCGGTGCACGCGCTGAACGAAGGTGAAGACTACTTGCTGGGTGTGTTCCTGGTCGGTGCTTACCAGGAAATTCTTGGCGACATGCACAACCTGTTCGGTGACACCGACTCGGTGAACATCTACCAGAACGCCGACGGCAGCGTGTACCACGCCGGTATCGAAACCCACGACACCATCGAAGACATGCTGCGTTACGTGCACTTGTCGCCGGAGGAACTGATGACTCACTACCGCGACAAGTGCGCCAGTGCCCGTATCAGCGCAACCGAGCGCACACAGTTCCTCGATGCCTTGCGTCTGGGGCTGACCCGTTCGTCTTACCTGTCTTCCTGAGGTAAGCACCACGCTCATCAGGTTGTCTGAAAATTTTCCTTTTGCCTCGGAAATTTCAGATGACCTGGTGCGGCAATTCTCCTATTCCACGGGAAACTCCCTGCCTTTTCGACTACCCAACGCATTTGGTCTTCTTTTCGCGTAGGTTATTTCCTAATTTGTATTTCGGCACTCTACTCGGCCATGTCTCTCAGCGAGAATCCCCGGCCGCCCCTCCCGTAGAGAAACGCCGATGTTCAATCCAGTCAGCGAACCGCCATTTCGTCTGGATGTTGCAGGTTTGCCCGACGCCTTTGAGGTCCTGGCCTTTACCGGTAGAGAAGCCATCAGCGAGCCATTCGTGTTCGACCTGGAGCTGCTGATCGATGACCCGGTGCTTGACCTTGCCAGTTTGCTGTACCGCCCGGCCTCTTTGCATTTCGGGCCAGCCGGAAACCATGTGCATGGGCAATTGCATGAACTCGTCCAGCGTGATCATGCCTCGGGGCCCCGACTCTGCCAGGTGCGCCTGGGACCAGGACTGGCTTGTCTGGCCCAGCGCTTCAGCCAACGAATTTTCAGCGCCCGTTCGGTGCCGCAAATCCTCGATCAGGTGCTCAAGGAGCATGGCATTACTGGTAAAGATCGACGCCTGGCGCTGAGCGGCGACCACCCGCTCCGGGATTTCTGCACGCAATATCGAGAGTCGGACCTGCAATTTGTCCAGCGACTCTGCGCCCAGGAAGGATTGCATTACCACTTCGAAAACCGGGTCGGGGGGCACTGCGTGGTGTTCAGCGACGATCAGCAACATTTTCGAACCGCAGAGCCTGCGGTTTTGCGCTGCGAGGGCGATCAGCCGGGAGTGCGGCAGCTCGAACGCCAGCGTAGCGCTGCGACAGCGGCGCAAAGTGTCGAATGCCGGACAGACCTGGCGACCTTGCGCAGCGGTCGGGTGATGCCGCTGTCCGGTCATCCGGTTGCCGATTGCAATCGGCTCTGGCTGGTGACCCACGTTGAACATTGGGGCTGCCAGGATACGGCGACGCCGTACCACAACCAGGCCCGTGCCCTGCAATGGCCGACCCGCTTCGACCCACCCAGTGCGATGAGCAAACCACAGATGCACAGCCTGCAGCGGGCGTGGGTCGTGGAGGTCGATGAGCAATCCCCCGACCCGGCAAGACCGGTACCGGTGCAATTCGACTGGCTCTATCAGGGCGAAGGGGCAGCGCCCAGTCACTGTTGGCTGCCATTGGCCGGGCCTTTGCAGGCCGAAACATACTCGCCATTGCGCGAAGGAACCGAGCTGGTCGTGAGTTTCATCGAAGGTGATCCCGACCAGCCGCAGATAACCGGAGTGCTGCATGCGCCGGCAACGATCGAGGAGACCAACGCGGACACTCCCCAGGCCATTTGCACCCCTGATGAGGGCCTGGAGCAATGGTTGCACTCGGCAGAGCCGCTGCTGATGCTGTGCCTGCTGCCCGGCGGTGGCAGTTTCAATCATTGCGCACAGGCGTTGTGCACCTGTCGTCTGGCGACGCAGCTTGGCCAGAGCTCTGGAGCATGATCGCCACACGTACGCCCGAGGCGCCCCTGCAGTGGTTGTTGCTGGATGTGCCGGGCACGCCGCAGGCGGGTGTCATGCTTCGGCAGATGTTTGCACAAGCCCGGTGGTACAAGTTGTTCGAAGGTACGGAGTGGCATGCGCTGCGTGAGCAGGGGCCGCTCCTGATCGATCTGCGCACCTGCCCGGCACTGGCCGATCTGTGCATCGTCGACGGCCAACGCTGGCCCGGATTGCTGATGGTCAGCGAGGTCGGCGCTGCATCGTTGCTCGCGCATTTACGGCGCATGCTCACGGTGACGCTTGGCTTGCACCGGGCCCTTTTGAACTACTACAACCCGATCACGGCCAGCTATTTTTTCGATGCCTGCGATGCCGCTGAACTGAGTCGCTGGCTAGGACCGATCCAGCAGTTGCGCTGGTTCGGCGGCAGTTGGGCCGATCGCGCAACGGGATGTGAGGGGTGGCAGCGCTTGTCCAGCCCCGGGTTGGCGGTCAGCCCGTTGGCCGTCGAGGAGAGCCTCAGTGCCGGGCAACAGGGAAAACTGCAAACCTGCCTGCTCGAACAACTTGCCTGGCGCTGGAACCGATCCACCGGTGCCGATTTCTCCCGCCTGTGGGCCCATGTGCAGGAAGGGCTGGCGCTGGGTTTCAGCGAGCGCCCGGTGCTTGATGGCTGGATATGGCTACGTTTGCAGTATCCCGACGCCGTGCCCGTGCAGCCATTGCCGGGCAGGACGCAGCAGGAACGCCTCGATAGCCTGCGCCACCTGTGGCAGAACGACCGCCCCTGGCCATGAGCTCGATCCGCTCAGTGAGTGCTGCCGGCAAACCAGCCATCGTGACGGCGCAGGCGCCAGGCGATCACGCCGAGGGTCAGGCTGCGCAGCAGCATGAACAACAAAAAGGTTATCCACAGGCCATGGTTGCCCAAGCCTTGCAGTGCCCAGCCGAAAGGCAGCACCAGCACCACGGTAAGCACCATGCCGTTGCGCATTTCCCTGGCGCGGGTGGCGCCGATGAAAAGGCCGTCGAGCAGGTAGCTCCAAACGGCAATCAGCGGCAGCACGGCGAGGTAGGGCAGGTAGATGAACGCGGTGTCGCGCACACTTTGAATGTCGGTCTGCATCTCGATGAACAAATGCCCGGCGAACAGAAACAGCGCGGCAAAGCCCAGGCTTGCCAGCAACGACCAGCCGCCCGCCACCACCAATGAACGTCGCAGGGCATCTCGGTCGCGGGCGCCGAGGGCATGCCCGCACAGCGCTTCCACGGCGTGGGCCAGGCCATCGAGGGCGTGGGCGGTCAGCAGCAAACCGTTGAGCAGCAGGGCATTGGCCGCGACCGTGGCGTCGCCCAGCCGCGCGCCCTGCACCGTGATCAGGAAAAACACCGATTGCAGCGCCAGGCTGCGGATGAAGATGTCGCGGTTGACCGCCAGCAATGGCCGCCAACTGTGCCACAGCGCCAATGCCGCCCAGACGATATGCCCGGGATAGGCGCGCAGGGCCTTGCGGGTCATCAGCAAGCCGATCAGCGCCCCCGTCCATTCGGCAATCACCGAGGCCCGGGCGGCACCGACCACGCCCCATTCGAGGCCGAGGACGAACCACAGGTTCAGGGCGATATTGACCAGGTTGGTACTCAGCAGAATCGCCAGCGGCGCCCGGGCATTCTGGGTGCCGAGAAACCAGCCGACCAGTGCATAACTGGCCAGCGCCGCGGGCAGCCCGAACAGGCGGGTGTGGAAAAACTCGCGGGTCAGTTGATCGAGCTCCGCCGAGGGTTGCATGAAGTGCAGCGCCACTGTACTCAACGGCACGCCCACCGCACCCAGGACCAGGGCCAGGCCAAAGGCGAGCAACAGGCCTTGCAACAGAATCTGCCGCAAGGCCGCACCATCCCCGCGCCCGGCCGCCTGGGCGGCGAACCCGGTGGAACCCATGCGCAGAAAACCCATGGCCCAGGCAAGGAAGGTATACAGACTGGCCCCGACCGCGACGGCGCCAAGTTGATGGGCATGGGGCAGGTGACCTATGACGGTGCTGTCGACCAGTGCCACCAACGGTACGGAAATGTTCGAAAGAATCATCGGCGCGGCGAGTGCCCAGACCCGGCGATGGGTAGGGCGGTCGCGCCAGTCGGCGGTCAGGTTGGACATGCAGGCTCCTTGGGGAGCGGGCATTGTAGCGGCACATTCAGAGCATGCCTTGATCAATTGTGGGAGCGGGCTTGCTCGCGAATGCGGTCGTCCAGTCAATAATGATTCGACTGACACTCCGTCTTCGCGAGCAAGCCCGCTCCCACAGTGTCCGGTGGTGTCAGTGGATGATCCAGCTGAGCAGCCAAAGCCCCAGCATCAACCAGATGATCCCCATGATGAAGGACGCATTGAGAAAGGCGCGGATAGCCGACCACAGCAGGATCAGCCCGAGGATCAAGGTCAGGATGCTGACGACCGAAGTCTCCATGCCCAGCGCCTGGGACAAGCCTTCGACAAAATTGCTGCTGGCGTTGCTCAACAGATTGAACAGCCCACTGAGGCCATCAACGATGAAGCGGATGATCGAGCCGAGTACCTGGCCGAGCCATTCGGAAAAACCTTCTACCTGCATGGAGTGAACGTCCTGATTAAAGAGAATTGAGCCTTGGGCTGTCGATCATGCTGCCGAGTTCCCACAAGCATAGAGGGTTGCACCGCAACTGTGGGAGCGGGCTTGCTCGCGAAGGCATTGGATCAGACACATCAATGTTGGATGTGCCGCCGCATTCGCGAGCAAGCCCGCTCCCACAAAAAACCTGCACGGCACTCAACCGTTGTCACTTGCCATCCTCGGTCATCCCCCCGAAGCTATACGCCTTCAGGAGAGCCCGATGAACCTTGTTGAACTGACCGAACGCCTGCACGCCATCCGTGACCGCAATGACTGGCGGCAATTTCACAGCCCGAAAAACCTCGCCATGGCCGCGAGCGTGGAAATGTCCGAGCTGGTGGAGATTTTCCAGTGGCTGACCGAAGACCAGTCACGCCAGTTGCCGGCGGACAAACTCGCCCATGCCGGGCAGGAAGTCGGTGACATCGTGCTTTATCTGTTGCTGTTGTGCAGCGAGCTGGGCCTGGACATGGAGGCCGTGGTGCGCAGCAAACTGGCGGACAGCGAGCGGAGGTTTAGCTGATGAGCGACCGTCATTTCGATCAACTGGCGACCCGTTTCGCCGAAAAAATCTACGGCGGTGCCAAGGGTGCGATCCGTCTGGCGGTGTTGCAGGCCGATCTGGCCGAAGCCTTGCCCGATCGCCCGCTGCGCGTGCTGGACATCGGCGCGGGCCTTGGCCACATGTCGTTGTGGCTGGCCCAGCGCGGCCATCAGGTGACCCTCGCCGAACCTGCCGAACCGATGCTCGAAGGCGCCCGCCAACGCTTCGCCGACGCCGGGCAGAGCGCCACCTTCATTCAGGCACCCTGGCAGGAACTGCTCGGGCAGCTCACCGAGCCCTACGACCTGGTGCTGTGCCACGCCGTGCTGGAATGGCTGGCCGAACCCCACGCCATCCTGCCGGTGCTGCATCAATTGACCAAGGCGGACGGCTGGCTGTCCCTGGCGTTCTACAACCGCGATGCGCTGATCTACCGCAACTTGCTCAAGGGCCATTTCCGCAAGATGCGCAAGAACGACATGGCCGGTGAAAAGCAGAGCCTGACCCCGCAGCAGCCCCTTGATCCGCGTGAACTGGCGGCGCAACTTGAAGGTCTGTGGCGGGTCGAAACCCAGAGTGGTGTGCGGGTTTTTCACGATTACATGCCGGTGGAATTCCAGGCCCGCGCCGAGCTGGTGGACCTGTTGGAAATGGAACTGGCCCACCGCCGTCATCCAGCCTATGCCGGGCTTGGGCGTTACTTGCACTGGATCTGTCGGCCTGTCTGATCGGAGCACGCAATGAAAAGTCATTCAGGTGTACTGCTGTTCTGCCTGGGGCTGGCGGCCTGTCAGGGCAGCAATCCTTATGTCGCCACGTCCAACCCCTTGCCGCCGGCACCGCCCCAGGCCGCCAAGACCTTCGATCGCAGCGCCTACCCGGCAGCACCCCGTGACTATGGGCGCTACCGCAGTTGGGCCTGGCTCGACGGGCACCTGCCACCGGGCACGGCCTGGGCTGATTCCGCACAGATTGCCGAAGCGGTCAGCAATGCGCTGGATCAGCGGGGTTTGCGTCCGCTACACGACAATCGTCCAGCGGACCTGTTTGTCAGCGCAGACCTGCGGATGGAAACCCGCTTGCGTCAGGTTCAGGACGACTATTACGGCGGCGGTTATGGCGGCTACAACGGCTACGGCCCTGGATATGGCGCATACGCCACCGTGCCGATCATCCGGACCTATCAGGAACAGGTCGTGGTGGTTCAGGTGGATATGTATGACGCCAAAAGCGGTCAGCCGATATGGAGCTCCAGCGCTGAAACCGGCAACCGGGGCAGCGAAAGCGAGCGCGCCGATGCCATACGGGAGGCTGTGGAAAAGGCGATGTCGGCGTATCCTCCTAGTTAGCTTCTGTAGATAAGAAGCATTTCGCAGGAGAACCATCATGTTCCGCCGTTTCATTCTACTGGCCATGGTCGCGCTGCTCAGTGCCTGCGCCGCCAACCAGGTCAATCATGATTTTGACGCCAGCCGCGATTTTGCTGCCTATCGCAGCTGGGCGTGGAAAGAACCCGCCGTGCAATATCGTCCCGATGATCCACGGATCAAGAGCGACCTGACCGACCAGCGCATCCGTCAGGCGGTTGCCGATCAACTGGATCAGCGCGGTCTGCGCCCGGCCGCCGCGGGTGCCAAGGGCGACTTGAATGTGCAGACCTACCTGATTGTCGAAGAGCGGCAACAGCAGGTGACCACCAACTACGGCGGCGGGTGGGGGTACCCGTGGTATGGCTACTACGGCGCGCCCATGTATAACGAAACCCGCAACGTCAGCTACAAGGTCGCCACCATCCAGATCGACCTGCTGGACGGTAAGGACGGCAAACTGGTGTGGCGCGGCAGTGACGAACAGATACTGAGCCGCACACCGAACCCGTCGGATCGTCGTGATGCCATCCTGGAAACAGTCACGCGGATATTGGCCAACTATCCACCGCACGCCTCCTAGAATCAGCCAGTCTCTCAACCCCTGTGCCTCACAGGGGTTTTTTATTGCCTGCGCTGGCGAGTTGCCAGCAGTCTTGGCCACCCTTGTCTACACTGCTTTTCACCAACGGAGGTCGCGCCCGGCAGTGCGCCGGCAAAGGAGTGCGCCATGTCTCCCCGCATGCAGTTTCGCGGCCCGGTCCGGCAACGGGGGGCGATCGGCTTGATGGCCGCTTTGACCCTGACCTTGGCTTTGGCATTCATGTTGTTGGTGGTCGATACCGGCAGGCTGTACCTGGAAAAACGCAGTTTGCAGCGCGTGGCTGACATGGCTGCCCTTGAGGCGGCCACAAGGGGGGGAGACTGTTCCGCCGGATCAACCGCGAACACCTATGCCACGGCCAGTGCGCAACGAAATGGTTTCGCCATTCCCTCCACTGGACGCGCACTGGCAGTGGCCTGCGGTACGCTGACCCTGGATGCCAACAACCTTCGGGTATTCGGTGCAGACCCAAGCAAAAGCGAGGCTATCCGGGTTATCGCCAGCCATGTCGTGCAACAGAGCATTGCCGGTGGCATCGGCGCCTTGGCCGGCGGTGCACCGGCGGGCTCGACGCTGACGCTGAGCGCTACGGCGGTCGCTGCGCTGCCGCCCCCCGTGGCTTCATTGACGATCCGCAGTGCCACCCTGACTTTCGATACCAGCAAGGCGGCCATTACCAGTCTGCTATTCGGGGGGTTGCTGGGCGGCAATGTCAGTATCAGTGCGGCGGGCTGGAACGGCTTGGTCAACACCGACATCAGCTTGCTCAGCTACCTCAATCGGTTGAAAGTTGACCTCGGCCTGATCGCTGGCGGCTACGACCAGGTGCTCGGGAGTACGGTCAATGTCAGCCAGTTGATCCAGACCGCCATCAACGTACTGGACCCCAACGGCACACTGGGAGCCTCCGCAACCATTGTCAGCCTGCAAGCGTTGAAGGTGGCAGCGGGTACGACGTCCGTTGTGCTGGGAAATATGTTGCATGTTGAAAGTGGCACCGACATCTCGACCCTTGCCGTGAATCTCAAGGCCTTCGATCTGATTGAGGGGGTTGTGCAGCTGGCCAACAAGAAAAATGCCTTGGTCGCGACTTTGCCGATCAACCTCGCGGGCCTGGCGCAGATCACTGCACGGGTGCAGGTGATGGAGCCGCCGCAACTGTCGGCCATCGGCAATCCGAAAAACGCGGCGTTGGCCCCTTTGGGACCCAACCGCATCTATGTACGCACGGCCCAGGTCAAGACATTGTTGTCGATCAACCTGCCCGTGCTGGACGCCATCACGCCTCTGGTCAACGCCGTCATCGATCTCGCTGCGCCCTTGGCCAACACTTTGAACGCTTTGCTTGATCTGGACCTGGTGGGCGTCGTCAACTCATTGACCTGCGCGTTGCTCGTGCCGTGCGACACGCCGGACATCAAGCTCTTGCCACCTCCGATACGCATCGACGTGGCGCTGGAGGCCGCCGGGGCCTGGAGTTATGTCACGGCTTACAGTTGTGTGAGTGCGACGAACAAAAGCCTGACGACCAACACCACCACCACACTGATCGGATTGAAGATCGGGCAGATCAACCCTGCCGATGTGTTTGGCTCGCCCACTGTCCCACCCAGCAACACCGTCAATCCCTTGAAGGTCATCGATATCGGCGTGAAGACCTGCCAGCGGCTGCTGATCTTGCCGCCAACCTGTTACAACCATAAGCCTGGCGTTGGCGGAAGCGTCGATATCATGGTCAACACCGCGGTTGCCCAGAATGCCAACATGCCTCACGTCTATTCCGCGCCGGCGGCCACCAACCTGCCGGAGATCAATCAGCCACCGTTTTACTACGCCTACACCACGACCAACATCGTCAACAGCCTGAGCACCACCGTGAGTAACCTGGGCGTGAACATGTATGGGCCGTCGGGCAGTATCGTCGGTGGCCTGGGCAGTATTTTGAGTGAGGTGACGACTGCATTGGTCAATGCGATCAATACGGTACTCAGTCCATTACTGGATACGCTGATCAATACGTTGCTGGCGAGCCTGGGGATCGACCTGAACAAAGTCGAGGTGGGCGCCAACCTCAGTTGTCACTCGGGACGAGCGGCGCTGGTGATCTAGTCCGGCGTCACGATCGGCAGTTCAATGCAGAAACGCGCACCCTCGGTGGCGTTTTGCACGCTCAGTTTTCCGCCCATGTTCTCGACGATGCCATAGCTCACCGAGAGCCCCAGACCGGTGCCGACACCCACCGGTTTGGTGGTGAAGAACGGCTCGAAAATCCGCTCCAGCAAACGCGGGTCGATACCGCCGCCGTTGTCCTCGACCCACAGGCGTACCGCGTGTGTATCCCGTTCGGCGTACACCGAAATCCACGGTTTGAAATCGGGGTTGGCCTCGCGCTTGCCGAGCAATGCATCCCGGGCGTTGACCATCAGGTTGATCAGCACCTGCTCAAGCTGATCGACGTAGCCGCGCACCAGCACTTCAAAACCGGTCTCGCTGATGCGCAGGTCGACACCTTTGCCACGCATCCCTTCGGACAACAGCGCCAGTGTGCCTTCGATGGCCTGGGCCGGGTTGAACGGTTGCTGCTCGATTTCCGAGCGACGGCCGAACACCCGCATGTGGTCCACCACCCGCGCGGCGCGTTGCACCTGGGTGTCGATACGGCTGAGCTTGTCGATCAGGTAATCGACCTGTACGTCGCCGTTGTTCAGGCGCTTGAGGACATTGACGATGGCCATGCGCATCACGTTCAACGGCTGGTTGATCTCATGGGCCAGGCCGGTGGCCATTTCACCGAGGGTGGCCATTTTCGCGCTTTGTGTTAGCTGCTGCTGCGAGCGTCGTACCTCGGTGTTGTCGCGCCCCACGGCCTGGACCTCGAGCAAACGGCCCTGTTCGTCGAACACCCCGCGATCGGACCAGACCCACCAGGCGTGTTCGCGCCCGGGCAGTTGCAGGTTGATCTCGGCGGTGCTCACCGGAAACTCCGGGCTCAACTGGTTCAGCCGCCGGGTGAATGCCTCGCGCTGTTCCCCGGACATCCAGTTGCCCAGATTCACCCCCGGCAATTGCTCGGGCGCCAATTCCAGATAGGTGGCCAGCGGGCGGTTGCCGAAGGTCAGGGTCAGGTCTGGCTGGTAGCGGCAGATCATCGCCGGCGAGTCTTCCACCAGAATCCGGTAGCGTTCCTCACTCTGCCTGACCTGCTCGGTCGCCAGGGTCGCTTCGGTGACGTCCAGCCACAGGCCCACGGCTTCCACCGGCAAGCCGAGGTCGTCGCGCAGCAACTTCGCTTCATCGAGCAGCCAGTGATAGTCACCGTGACTGTCGCGCAACCGATAGCGGGCGCGCACCGAGCCTTCACGCAGCAACAGCCGTGTGCGCTCGAAATACTGCAGGCGGTCGTCGGGATGCACCCGCTCCACCAGTGTTCCGGGTGCGCAGTCGGCCAGGGTCCAGCCGAGCAACGGGAACAGGCTGTCGCTGAAGAACACCGGTTGCAGAGCGCCTTCGTCATAGTGCTGTACATAAATCACCGCCGGTGAACTGGCGATCAGATTGTCCAGGCGTGCATGGGCGGCGGCGGCGCTCTGCTGCTGATTCTTGATGTCGCTGATGTCGTGCATGAAGCCCACCAGCCGACGGTTTTTGCCCACGCCCAGCGCCTGGCCTTGCAGGCGGTACCAGACGGGTTCGAGTGCATCGTCGGGACGATACAGGCGCACGCACAACAGCAGCGGCATGCCCGACGCCTGCAAGTCCTGCAGGCGGATGCGCAGCTCTTCACGGTCGGCGGGATACACCTGGTTGAGCCAGTCCTGTACGGATAAACGCGATGCTCCAAGGTTCAGGGTTGTCGCCAGCGAAGGTGCCAACTGCACCTCTTCGCTGTCGCTGAAGACTTCCCACCAGCCTGTGCCCAGCAACGCTTGCAGCGACTCCAGGCGTTCCAGTTGCAGGTGATGCCGGTGCTCGCGCAGGCGCTCGAGCAAGGGGCTGGCGAGCGCGGCGGTGATTTGCAGCCAGTCGCGTTCGGTGACATCGGGGGCGCGTTGTTGTGGCGTGTAGAAACCGCACAGTAACCAGGCGACCACCCCTTGCGCATCGTGGTAGGGCACGGCGAAGCCATCGGTATTGCCGAACGTGCCTTGCAGGCGCGGGTGTTCGCGCGGGGTCAGGTACTGGGGTGTCGAGCCGCTCAAACTGTCCAGCCCCGTGCCCAGGCGCTGGTCGTTTTGCCATAGCTGCGGTGCATCGAAAGCCGTGTAGTGCTGGTGAATCTGCCAACCCTGTTCCTGCTCATCGAGCAAGGCCAGGGCAATGCAGGGGATCTGAAAGCGCTGGGCCAGGCTTTGCAGTTGTTCACCCAGCACTTCGGGCAGGCGTGTCAGGCTGCACAGGCGCAACTGTTCGGCGATTTGCAGCGCCAGCACCTGGCATTGCTCGCGGTTGCGCGATTGCCGGCGCTCGAGCAACAAGTCGCCGATGTCGAGCATCTGCAACAACCAGGCATCGGCCAAGGGTTGCACCCAGCCGCGCAAATGCAGGGGCGGACCATTGAGACTGTAGAAGTCCAGGTCCAGGGTTTGTCCCTGCCATTGCGCCGGCGCGCCTTCGATGACGAGGCCGCTGTGGGGCAACAGGAAATCGAGCAGGTGCGGTGCCTGTGCGCCTGGGGTTTGCTGGGCCAGCAAGTGGCGCAGCGGACCGCTCAATTGAACGACACGCCCATCGGCATTGAGCTGCATCTGCAATCCGAAGCTGTGCACCTGCAGTGCCTCCGGCGGCTCCGGTGGGGGCGGCGGGTGACGATGCAGCAGACGCCCGAACAGTTTGTCCCCGGCACTCAAAATTGCAGGCTCGCACTGGCCGTGAGGGTGGCCGGCAGATTGGGTACCCGACCGATCCCGGGCAGGTTCAGGAACGGGATGACGGCGCTGATTTTATTGGTGGGGTAACTGATGCGGACTGTCAGCAACCCGCCCACGTAAGTGATGTTGGCGTCGGTGGCGACATTGAAGTTCAGGGCCGGCGCAATCCAGGCCGTTTGCGTGGTCAGCTCCGTCGTGGCGCGGGCAATCAGCGCGGCGCTGTAGCCGGGGGTGGCCGGGTCCAGCGCTACGCTGCGGCGCACGGCTTCGGCGGTCGACTGGTTGAATGACTGCATCAACAGCAGCGGCAGGCTATAGCTGACGATGCCGTAGAACACGCCAAAAAAAATGATGAACACCAGGCCGAACTCAATCGCGGCGGCACCTTTTTGTTTGTGGGGGAGGCTGGCTTTCATGAGTGCGTCTACCCTGACCAACACTGAGTAATGTCAGCATAGAATCATTCAGCCAAAACGGACGTTTTTTACCGAATGCAGAGCTTTGTCCTATTGATCTGGCTGGCGCTTTGCGCCGCACAGGATGCCCGGCAACGGCACATCGCCAATGGCCTGACCCTGGGCGCCGGCGCCCTGGCCCTGGCGTGGTTGCTGTGGAACGGCACGACCTGGCTGGGGGCCGAGGCGCAACAGGGCGGCTGGGCTTTTTTGTTGGCCGTGGGCTTCACGCTACCGGGTTACGCCATGAAGCGAATGGGCGGCGGGGACGTGAAACTCATGGCCGCCCTGGGTCTTGCGACGGACGGTATGCACGTGCTCGGCACGTTTATTGGCGCCGGTTTGGCCAGTGTTTTCTGGCTGCTGTTGGCGCCAAGAGTCTGGCTCCATATGAGTCAAGGGCTTAGAACCCATCTTTTTTATATGGCGCCTGAAATGTCAAAGAGGCAGCCATTTGCACCCTTTGTGCTGGCGGGGCTGATGCTGACATTGGCCTGGCTCCACTAGTCGACCCTTTTGTGTACATAGCCGGAAACTGCGTCTACTTTTCAGACAGACGTTGTACAGCCGCTGGCTGTCGGTGTGGGACGGGTCAACCTTTGACCTGACAGGGAGTTACTCGTGAGCAAGTTTACTTCGGCAGTAAAAGTCCTTGTGGTCGACGATGCGCCATTGATCGTTGAAGAGCTTTGCGAATTTCTGGAGGGCAAAGGTTACCGCTGTGTTCCCTGCGAATCGGGCTATCAGGCGATCAAGCGTTTCAGCGAAGACCTCGATATCGGCCTGGTGCTGCTGGACTTTCACATGCCCGGCATGGACGGCATCGAGCTGATGCAGGAATTGCAACGGCTGTCGGGCAAGCACCGGGTGTTCGAGGCGATCATGCTCACCGGGTGTGCCGACAAGCAGGATGTGATCAAGGCCCTGCGCGCCGGCGTGTCCGACTATTACCAGAAACCGATCGATCTGAATGAGTTGTTCGAAGGTTTGCAGCGCCAGGAAGTGGCCTTGCAGGAAAGGCACAAGAACCTGCAGTTGGGGCATTTGAATCAGAAGCTGCAGTATTTGTCCGAGTCGATCGATGATCTGTACCAGGACCTGGACAAGGTTCGGCGCGGGCCGCAGGCGGCAGACGCGGGTGGTCGGGGTGTCGCTGAAGCTGATGCGGTGGAGGTTCCGGCGATTTTCAATCAGCTGTCTCCGCGGCAACTGGAAGTGGCGCGGTTGGTGGGCAAGGGGCAGACCAATTATCAGATTGCCTGTGAGTTGGGGATTACCGAGAACACGGTGAAGTTGTATGTGTCGCAGGTTTTGCGGTTGACGCATATGCATAATCGGACGCAGTTGGCGTTGGCTTTGTCGCCCAATGGTTCCGGGGGGCGGCAACGGGTTACGGCGCACTGAACTTTTTTGGATGGAGTACATATCCGTTGCTGCGGTAACGGCTGCTTACGGTTCCGCTCTTACAGCGGGTCACTTTTGGCAAACGCCCCAAAAGTAACCAAAAGGTCTCGCCCCTTACGTACGGCCCCTCGCTGAGGCTCGGGGTTCCTTCGCTCCGGTATTCATCAGGGCGCATCGCCTCCGGTCTGCTTCGCGACGACCTCCTCTCGATGTGTTCGACTTCGTCGAACGGCGCTGCGCGCCTGCCCCCTGATGAACACCTCCACTCAGCCTTCCGAGGGGGCGGGTGGATCAAGATCAAGAGCTGCAGGCGAGCTAACGCTCGGCCTGTTGAGTGGTGAAGAGCGGGGGTGTACGCCGATCTGCCTTTTCTCTTCTGTGGGAGCGGGCTTGCTCGCGAAGGCGGCCTGCCGGCCGACCTGAATCTGGCGGATGTACCTCGACCCTGTGGGAGCGAGCTGGCTCGCGAAGGCGGCCTGCCGGCCGACCTGAATCTGGCGGATGTACCTCGACCCTGTGGGAGCGGGCTTGCCCGCGAAGGCGGCCTGCCGGCCGACCTGAATCTGGCGGATGTACCTCGACCCTGTGGGAGCGGGCTTGCTCGCGATGACGTCCTTCCAGCCAACACATTCCTGTGTAGTTTTCCTCAAATCCCCAGGAAATCTCCGACACGCTTTTCAGGTTGTCCGTCGGAAGCGCGATCTCTAGCCTTTGTCGGTCACTGCAAATTCAGTGATCGGGTTTGGTCGCCCGGGTTTAGAATGGCGCACAGTGCCGCGCGAGCGGCATTTTTGTGCTTGCTTAATGGCGAGCCGTGCGTGGGAGGGCCCTGGCCCTGCCGGGTTTCCATTCCCTGGTCGACCAACCTGCGTACAGTTCGCCACCCTTCTGCTTGGTCGCAGTGATGGCGAACTCCAATCCAAGAATGGAGCTTCACCATGATCAAACCCACCCCAAATCCCCCCAAACAATCTGTCCCCCGCAAACCCAGCACGATGTTCGTCATCCCCCCGGACATCGACACCGAAACCCTGCTGGCCCACGCCTGTGAGTCGCTGGCGTCGGCGAGTGTGATGGCGAGTGATTTCGCGGGGTTTCTGCAGGGCTCGCAGCGCAATACGATGCTGGGGATTGCGCAGGTGATCATGCTGGGTGAGCTGGCGGTGAATCGGGCGCTGGATAATCTCGATCCGCAGTATTAGTGGACAAAGGCCCGACCCAGGGCCGTGAAGCCTGGGCCGGCCAGGACGATCAACAACGCCGGGAAGAGAAACAGCATCATCACGACGGACATCTTGGCGGACATCTTGGAGATGTATTCCTGCAGGCGCGTCAGGCGCCGGTCGTCGAGCAACTGTTTGAGCGCCAGCAGGGACTTCATCGCGCCGCCACCCTGATGGATCAATTGTTGAAGGATCACGCAGGTGTCGGTGAACTCGTCTACCGCAAGCAAGCGGGTGGTCTTGTTCAGCTCTTCGCCCAGTTCCAGGCCTGAATCGACGCGGGTCAGAATCAGGCGCAGTTCATGGGTCAGGGCGGGCAACAACTGTCTGCCCTCCTGGCTCAGCACTCGCAGGGATTGCTCCACCGCCATGCCCGATTCGAACAGGGTGCGCAGCAGTGCAATGAAGGTCGAGGTTTCAGTGGCCAGTTGTTTTTGCCGACGCTGTGCCGCGGCAGCCAGCCAGCGCTTGGGCAACAGGTAGCCCATGCTGGTGGCGAGCATCGGGGCGATCCAGTGGTTCTCTACATTCGGGTAGAACAGCCCCTGAATCAACAGGCACAAGGACAGCGCCAGCACCGGCACGCCCACCTGCAAGGCGGCGAACAGTGAGCGTTGGCGTACGCTGCGCCAGCCCAGGCAGTTGAGCAGGGTCTGGGTTTCGTTGTCCATTTTGACCGACTGTTGCCCCAGGCGGCTGGCGCCCAAGGCTTGTAGCAGTTGGGTTAGGTGGCTATCACCCGGCGCCTTGCCATCGAGTCGCTGGGCCACCTGGCGTGCCCGTCGGCTTTGCTCCAGCAAAGCGCTGAGCAACAACAGTGCAGCACCGAAAAGCAGCAGCGCGCTCACCAGCAAGAGCATCTTCATAGTCATAGGCTACGCAACATGCGCCAAAGCGCCAGGCAACCGATCACCTGAAATCCGAAGGCACTCGCCAGCATGGTTTGCCCCGAGCTGTCGTGCCACATGGAAAGCAGGTAGGTCGGATTGGTGAGTAGGAAATAGCCTGCGACCGAGACCGGCAGCAGGGCCAGGACCACGGCAGTGATACGGGTTTCGCCGGTCATGGCCTTCAACTGGCGTGCCGCTTGCTCGCGTTCGCGGATCATCTTGATCAGGTTTTCCAGCAGCTCACTGGCGTTGCCGCCGTAGCGGTGGTTGACCTTCAAGCCGAGTGCGAGCAAGCGCAGTTCGTCTTTCTCGTACAACTCGGCGAAGTCTGAAGCGGCGTCTGCCAGGTTGACCCCCAGTTGCACATTGCGTTGAATTCGGCCCATGGCATTTTTCAACGGGTCTTCGGCCGCATCGATGGCGCCGAGCACGGCATCGGCCAGGGTCCGCCCGGACTTCAGGCTGCGCACGGCATGGTCGAGCAACATCGGCAGCTGTTCGATCATGCGACTGAGGCGACGCTGGTAACGCCAGCTGACGAACAGTCGTAACGCCACCGGAGGCACCAGCAGCACCAGCAGCGCGCCGATCCAGCCACCCAGGGCAATTCCCAGCAGCACCCCGAGTATCCAGAACACCAGCCATCGACCCAGGCGTTCGGTGGGACGTCCGAGTCCGGCGCGCAGGAACGCGCGCTCAAGGCCCGCCCATGACGACTTCTGCTCGACCCGCAGGGGTTGCCCCTGGCTCAGGCGTCCCAGAATCCGTTCGTTGCCCGTCTGGCGCAAGCCGTTATAGAGCAGGCGCAGCGCCAGGCCGAGAAAGATCAGGCAAACGAGGATGAGCAGCGCCGGTTTGAGCATGCCGTGGCCTCAGTACGCCGAGGGAGACAGCGCCGAGTCCCGGCGCAATTTGTCGCCAGCCGGGTTCACGGCTTCGCGCAGGAAACCGAACCCGGTGTGGCGGTCGAAACGGAACAGCGTGTTGGTGACATACACGTCGTCGCGCACACCCACGACTTCCACCACTTCGCTGACGCAGCGGCGGCCGTCGGGCATGCGCGTGAGCTGGATGACCACGTCGAGCGCCGCGCAGATCATCTGCCGCAGGGTGCGCTCGGCGATGCTGCGGCCGGTCAGGCCCACCAGGGTCTCCAGGCGCAGCAGCGCATCCTGGGCGTTGTTGGCGTGTACGGTGCTCATCGAGCCGTCGTGGCCGGTGTTCATCGCCGTCAACACATCGACCACTTCGACGCCGCGAATCTCGCCGAGGATGATCCGGTCCGGGCGCATCCGCAGGGCGTTGCGAATAAGGTCGCTGGCTTTTACTTCGCCATGGCCTTCGGCATTCGGTGGACGGGTTTCCAGGCGCACGACGTGAGGGTGGCCCAGTTGCAGTTCGGCGACATCTTCGATGGTGACCAGGCGTTCCTGAGGGTTGATCAACTGGCTGAGAATGTTCAGCAGCGTGGTCTTGCCGGTGCCGGTGCCGCCGCTGATGAGGATGTTGCAGCGTTTGCCCACGGCTTCCTGAATGAATTCGAAGATCGCGTGATCGATGGTTTGCATGGCCACCAGGTCAGAGCTTTTGAGCATGTCCTGGCGGAATTTGCGGATCGACAGGCACGGGCCATCGAGGGCTATTGGTGGAATGATGGCGTTGACCCGGCTGCCGTCCGGCAGGCGCGCGTCGACCATGGGCGAAGACTCGTCGAGCCGCCGGCCCAGGGGCGCGAGAATCCGTTGCATGACACGTTCGACGTGGTGCGAATCGATAAAACGCAAGTCACTCAGATGCAGCAAGCCTTCGCGTTCGACAAATACCCGGTGTGGACCGTTGACCAGAATCTCGGTCACCGCCGGGTCGCGCAGCAGTACTTCCAACGGGCCGAAACCGGTGAGCTCGTCGACGATCTCCTCGGCCAGACGCTCCATCTCATAGCGGGAAATCGCCAGGTGCAGGCGCGCGATGTACTCGGCCACCTTGTCGATCACGAATTGCGACAGCGCCTGGCGCGTGCCCTCCAGCAGGTTTTTCCCCGACTCTTCGATAGCGTCGATGATGTAGCGGTGCAGCACCAGTTTCAGGCCTTCGTGGTCGGTATTGCCGACCGCGCCGCGATGGGGGGAGCCAAAGAGTTTTTCACTGCTCATTGTGCGCCCCTCAAGCGGTTGAACCAGCCGGTCTTGGGTTTGACCAGGCCTTCGGAGTGCCTGGCCAGGCGCTCGCCGAGTGCGCGCAGACTCTGGGTGAGGCCCTCGCGCGGGGCCAGTTCGAACAAGGTCAGGCCCTGGTTCTTGGCGTTGAGCCGCACTTCCGGGCTGTAGGCGAGGGTGGCGATGATCTCCAGGCCAAACGTCTTGCCCAGGGTATCGGAGTCCGGTGCGACGTTGCGCAGGTAGCGGTCCACGAGCAATTTGGCGTGATCGAGCTTCATGCCTTTTTCGCGCCACAAGTTGAGCACCGTGAGGTTGCGGCGGCAGTCAAGCACGTTCTGATCGGTGTACCACAGCAGTTTGTCGCAATGGCTGACGAAGGTGCGCAGCGCTTCACTGTCGGGTTGGCCGGTGAGGTTTACCACGATGTGCTGGAAGTGTTGACGCAGGGCACTGAGCAACATGTACAGCTCGGCGGCACTGGTGTGCTCCAGCGGTTCATCGCCAGTGGCGTAGGCGAGGATGCGCAGCCCGGCTTCGCAACTGGTGAAGGCGCTGTCGATCAGTGTCGCGTCCAGGCGTCGCAAGTGGCGCAATGCATCGCCGAAATGAAACGAGCTTTCCAGGCCCAGCAGCGCCAGGCTATCGCCTCGGGGCAGTCCAAGGTCCAGCAGCAGCGTGTGCTGTCCGCTTTTTTGCACCACTTGCGCCATGTGCATGGCCAGCAACGCGCCGTCGGCGCTGCTCTGCACGCCATACAGCACGGTCAGGCGGCCCAGGTGCGTGTTCGGTGCGACAGCGGGCAGGCGTTTGCTCAGGCGCCGCACCAGGCCTGCGACTTCACTTGAGCGTGAACCATAGGCCACGAAATCCCTGGCTCCGGCGCGCATCGCATTGAGTACAAGCTGGTTGTCCATGCCGTCGCCCAGCGCGACGATCGCCAGCATCGGCTTGGCTTCCAGCGCGCTTTCGATCAGCGCGCTTTGGGTGACCACGTGGTCGCGGTCCAGGCCGATGAACACCAGGCTGGCGCAGGTCACGTCCACCAGTGCCAACAGTTCGTCAAGGCTGCCGCCACCGGCGCTGACCACCTGGCCCAAGGGCGCAAGGGCGCCTTGCAGCCATTCCAGGTCGGTGCTGTTACGCGTGATCGCGAGGAAGGTTTGACTCAGGTTCTGGCTCATTGCGATAACTCGCTACGTGATATCGCACTTGCCGGCAGGCCGCCGGGCAAAGTGGCCCGGATCAAGCCGTTGAACAATGGCGTAAAAGGTCTGCGCATGGAAAGGCATCCTTGCTCGACTCAGGGTGTTTGTTGAGTGATCTCGTTACCGCGAATGACTTCCACGCTCTGCTTGCGCGGCGCGGCGCCAGGGCTGGTGGTGACAGGTTTGGGTGGCCCGGTCATGGCCAGCTGGCTGAATTGCAATAACTCGCGGTTGGCATTGGCCAGGTTGGCGGCAGAGTTGCTTTCGCCGGCCCAGTAGCGCGCCAGGCGTTTCTCATCGGCGCTGCGCACGGCCAGGCGCAGCACGCCGGCCTGGGTCGCGAGCATCAGGCGGCTCACCAGTTGTTCAGGAACCGCGAGCAACACGGTCCGGGCTGCGGCGCGCGATTGATCCTGTTTGAGTTTTTCCTCGGCGTTGCGTGCCGGGCTGGAAGGCTGGCCGTCGTTGGTCAACCCCAACTGTTCGCCGACCCCGAGCACCCGCAAGGCCGGCACCACGAGTTGGGCCGTTGGCTGAGGATTGAGGGTGTCCATGCGCAGGAACAGCAGCACATCGACATAGTCGCCCGGCGTCAGTTGCCCGCCGACAATGACCACTTCGTCCGTGGCGACCGCCAGGGCGCGTTCATTGGGACGGATCATCCGCGACAGCTTGCTGCCGGCTTCGAAGCTTTCGTCGTTGAGCCAGCTGCCGGCGCTGAGGGCGCGCCACGGGCTGCGGCCAATCGCCTGGTCGAGGCTGGTCAGGCTGCCGGCCGGGGCGGTGTGCAACTGTTCCAACACGACATCGGCGGCGGTGATCGGCGTATAGGGCGCGACATCGTTGACCAGCACGACCACGGGATGGCGGGTCGGGTCATTTGTCGACAGTGGCCCCTGTGGGATGGCCGGCGGTGCATTGACGGTGGATTGGGCAACGACCTCGGGGGGCGGTTGACGACTCAATGTGAGTCCCCAGTAACCGGTAATGATGGCTCCGACCAGAAACAAACCGGCGAGACCCAGAGTGACACGGCTGTTCATGAAGGCTCTCCCTTTCCTGCTGCGCAAACCCCGTCAAGTCCGACGAGACAACTTCGCAATCAGGCAGCTATGAACATGGAACTATTTCGCTATTTGACCGTAGCGCAGGTAGAGCAAAATGCCATTAGCGCGGGGGGAAATATCTAACGAAAGTGCAAAGTTGCGATAAAACGACCCGTTTTTGACGTCAACGAAACGGTTAATACTTTAGTGTTAATGCGTATTTACAGTTGTTGGGCCGGGGAATGCCGACAATGCTGGTGCTGGCACTGGGGAATCATGTTGCGTCCGTGCAACACCCGTCGTCGTCCAGGAGAAATGTCATGTCTTTTTCCAAGCTTGTTGAGAAGGTCAAATCCGGGATCGTTTTTTACAAGGGCCTGGCAAGGGATACCGAGGGTGCGTCCGGTATCGAGTACGCGATCATTGCCGCCATGGTCGCGGTGGTGCTCGCCGGTTTCAGCCCGGGTGTCCAGAACGCCATCACGGCCACGTTCAACACTATTCAAGCGGCGCTTTGACGAGGAAGTCGATAATTTGCTGTCGCTTCACAGGGTTTCTAACGTCAGCGCTTCGTCCCTTGCAGGTGTCACCTCATGAACGCTCACGCACAGCCACGCCAACAGCTGCTTCTGGTGGATGACGAAGAGGACGCATTGCTTGAGTTGGCGGAGTTGCTGGAGGGTGAGGGGTTCAATTGTTTTGCCGCCACTTCGGTCAAGCTTGCGCTGCAGCATCTGACCCGGCACCCCGATATCGCTTTGGTGATCACTGACTTGCGTATGCCGGAGGAGAGCGGCATGTCGTTGATCAGGCGGTTGCGCGAACATACGTCTCGCGAGCATTTGCCGGTGATTGTGATGTCGGGGCATGCGGGCATGGATGATGTCAGTGATATGTTGCGTTTGCAGGTGCTGGATCTTTTTCGCAAGCCGATTTATCACGTGCGGTTGTTGGAGACGTTGAATAATCTGTTTCCGTTGCCGCAGGTTTATTTGGTCAAGGGGTGATTGGGTGATCTCTGGGTTGAGTACATATCCGGTTCTTCGGTAACGGCGACTTATGGTTTCGCCCTTACGGCGAGTCCCTTTTGTCAAACGACACAAAAGGAACCAAAAAGTCTCGCCCCTTACGTACGGCCCCTCGCTGAGGCTCGGGGTACCTTCGCTGCGGTATTCATCCGGGGGCATTGCCCTCCGGTCGGCTTCGCTTCGACCTACATGCAATGAGTTCGACTGCGTCGAACGGCGCTGCGCGCCCATCCCCGGATGAACACCTCCGCTCAGCCTGCCGAGGGGGCGGGTGGATCAAGATCAAGAGCGGCAGGCGAGCTAACGCTCGGCCTGTAGGAGCTGCCGCAGGCTGCGATCTTTTGATCTTGATCTTCCACCCTTTCGACATGGCCAAAATCAAAGGTAGGAGCAAGCTTATCAGGCCACCGGCCGCCAATGCCCGACCATGTGCTCCAGCTCTCCGACACCCACCAACTGAAAGTCCCCGCTCGCCCCCGCCTCGCTGGCCAGCAACGTCACCTCACTGGGCAGCCGTACCGGCTTCTTGAACTGCACCGCGATCTCGACGTTCGCCACAGGCAGATGCCCGGCCAGTGCCGCCAGTGTGCGCGCCTTGTTCCACAAGCCATGGGCGATGGCGGTCGGGAAACCGAAGAGTCGGGCGCTGGCCGCGCTCAAGTGGATCGGGTTGTAGTCGCCGGACACCTTGGCGTATTGCCGACCGATGTCCGAGGGCGCTTTCCAGTGCTCGACTTGGTTCATGTCCAGACTCGTTACCAGGTTCTCCTCAAGCGGTTCACCCTCGAGTTTGACGCCGCGGCAGAGCATCCGGCTTTGTGCCTCCCACAGCGGTCCCAGTTGATCGTCGAGGGTGGTCAGCAAATCGAACGTCGCGCCTTTGGCGTGGGGTTGCAGGTTCTGCACCTGTACGCTGACACGCACCCGATTCACCCCGCCCATGGGGCGTAGCAGACGAATTCGATTGCTCAGGTGAATCAGCCCCAGCAGCGGGAACGGGAAGTCCCTGGCTGTGAGCAATTGCATCTGCAAGGCAAAGCCGAGGATATGCGGATAGGTCGGCGGCAGCAGGCCGTTGTCGGCGAAACCACAGACCTTGCGATAGGCCGCCAGGCGTTCGGGATCGACGTCGATCCAGCAGCGCAAACCCGAATCGGGCAGGACGGTGCCGGTGATTTTTCGCCGTGTCGCCGCTCGAGCGTACAACCCCGGGAGGCTGGGTTCGCGGTTGAGAGTGTGCCAGTCGGTGATCATCCTCAAGCCCCCAGAACGCTTTGCCCGCATACGCGCAACGCTTGCCCGGTGAATGCGCCGGTACCCGGTTGCGCGAGCCAGGCCACGGCTTCGGCGACGTCCTGTGGCAGGCCGCCCTGGCCGAGGGAGCTCATGCGCCGTCCGGCTTCGCGCAGGCCGAAGGGTATGTGCGCGGTCATTTGCGTTTCGATGAATCCCGGTGCCACGGCGTTGATGCTGATGCCGCGTTCGGTGAGCAGCGGCGCCCAGGCTTGCGCGAGACCTATGAGCCCGGCCTTGCTCGCTGCGTAGTTGGTTTGCCCGCGATTGCCGGCGATGCCGCTGATAGAGGCCAGCAGAATCACCCGGGCGTTGTCGTGCAGGGCGCCGCTATCGAGCAAGGCTTTGGTCAGCACTTGCGGTGCGTTGAGGTTGACGGCCAGTACGGCGTCCCAGAAGTCCGGGGTCATGTTGGCCAGGGTTTTATCGCGGGTGATGCCGGCGTTGTGCACCACGATGTCGAGGCCGTCGGGCAATTGTTCGATCAACTGCGCAGCGGCGTCTTCGGCGCAGATGTCGAGGCTGATGCTGCGCCCGCCGAGGCGTGCGGCGAGGGCTTCGAGGTCGGTTTTGGCCGCCGGCACATCGAGCAGGATGACGTCGGCACCGTCGCGGGCCAGGGTCTCGGCGATGGCTGCGCCAATGCCGCGTGCTGCGCCGGTAACCAGTGCCTTGCGCCCGGCGAGCGGGCGCGTCCAGTCGCTGACGGGCGTCGAGCACGGATTCAGGCGAATGACCTGCCCGGACACGAAGGCGCTTTTCGGCGAGAGGAAAAACCGCAGCGGACCTTCCAGTTGCGCCTCGGCCCCTTCGCCGACATAGATCAATTGCAGGGTGCCACCGCTGCGCAGTTCCTTGGCCAGGGAACGGCTGAAACCTTCCAGGGCGCGCTGCGCACTGGCGGCGAAGAGGTCACGCAGGGTTTGTGGATCGCGTCCGAGAATCACCAGGTGCGCACAGTGATCGAGGTTCTTCATCAACGGTTGGAAGAACTCGCGCAGTTGCTTGAGCTGATCGGTGTGCAGCAGGTCACTGGCGTCGAACACCACGGCCTTGAGTTTCGGTCCGTGGCCGGGAATCCAGGCCGTGGCCATCGAAGGCTCGGTGCCGTAGCTGTAGATCGCGTCGGTCAGGCGGTTGGCGAAAGCGCTGACGTGTTCCGCCAATGGCCCGCCGCCGATCAGCAGCGCACCTTCCACGGGCCGCAGCCGGCCTGCCTGCCAGCGCTCCAGTCGAGTCGGTGTCGGCAACCCCAGGGCACCGACCAGACGATGGCCGATGGACGAATTGGCGAAGTCGATATAGCGGTCAGACATGGAACGCGCTCCGAAAGCTGGGGTTCAAAGTGTGGACCATGAATGGCGATCAGTCGTTCGATCCACGAGATAAGGCCTACGCTTGGTCATTGTAGGAGCTGCCGAAGGCTCGGGCCGCGTTCGGACGATCTTTTGACTTTGATTTTTCAAGATCAAAAGATCGCAGCCTTCGGCAGCTCCTACAGGGGTAGTTTCAATTTCCTTTTTCATCAGGAGTTCTTATGACCCAGCTGCGCCGCGTCGCGATCATCGGCGGTAACCGGATTCCTTTCGCCCGCTCCAACGGCCCCTATGCCACGGCCAGTAACCAGGTGATGCTCACCGCTGCCCTCGAAGGCCTGATCGAGCGCTACAACCTGCATGGCCAGCGCATCGGCGAAGTGGTCGCTGGCGCCGTGCTCAAGTTGGCGCGGGACATGAACCTCACACGCGAGTGCGTACTCGGCTCGCGGTTGTCGCCCACCACCCCGGCCTACGACATCCAGCAGGCGTGCGGCACCGGGCTGGAAGCGGCGTTGCTGGTGGCGAACAAGATTGCCCTGGGCCAGATCGACTGCGGCATCGCCGGTGGCGTGGACACCACCTCGGATGCACCGATCAGCGTCAGCGAAGGGCTGCGCAAAATCCTCCTGCAAGCCAATCGCGCGAAAACCACCGGCGACAAACTGAAGACCTTCCTGCAATTGCAACCCAAACATCTGATCCCCGAGTTACCGCGCAACGGTGAGCCGCGCACGGGGTTGTCCATGGGGCAGCACTGCGAACTGATGGCCCAGACCTGGAACATCCCTCGCGAAGCCCAGGATCAATTGGCGCTTGAGAGCCATCAGAAGCTGGCGGCGTCCTACGCCGAAGGCTGGCACAACGATCTGATGACGCCGTTCCTGGGACTCACCCGAGACAACAACCTGCGCCCGGATTCGACCCTGGAAAAGCTCGCCGCACTCAAGCCGGCCTACGAGAAAAGCGCCAAGGGCACCCTGACCGCGGGCAACTCCACGCCGCTGACCGACGGGGCGTCACTGGTGCTGCTGGGCAGCGAGGAATGGGCGCAGGCGCGAGGGTTGCCGATTCTTGCCTACTGGCGTGACGGCGAGGCGGCGGCGGTGGATTTCGTCAACGGTGCCGAAGGGTTGTTGATGGCACCGGTCTACGCCGTGCCGCGCTTGCTCGCGCGCAATGGCCTGACCCTGCAGGACTTCGACTACTACGAAATCCACGAAGCCTTCGCCGCGCAGGTGCTGTGCACATTGAAGGCCTGGGAAGATCCGCAGTACTGCAAAACCCGTCTCGGGCTGGATGCGCCGTTGGGCTCGATTGACCGCAGTCGGCTCAACGTCAAGGGCAGTTCATTGGCGGCAGGGCATCCGTTTGCCGCCACGGGCGGGCGCATCGTCGCCAACCTGGCGAAGTTGCTGGATGCGGCGGGCAAGGGGCGGGGGCTGATTTCGATTTGCGCGGCGGGCGGGCAGGGGGTTACAGCGATTATCGAGCGTTGATGCACAAAAGATCGCAGCCTGCGGCAGCTCCTACAGGGTAGGTGTAGGAGCTGCCGAAGGCTGCGATCTTTTATCCTTTTATTTTCAGGTGCGGAACCTGCGCACCAGCCCGTCCAGCTCGTTCGACAGCCCGGCCAGGCTCTGGGAGTCCAGGCGTGCCGAGTTGGCCAGTTCCGCCACCAGTTGCGCATCGCCATGGATCTGGCTGATGTGCCGGTTGATGTCTTCGGCCACTTGATGCTGTTGTTCCGCCGCCGTGGCGATCTGGGTGTTCATGTCACGGATCACGTCCACCGACTCGCGAATCTGCCCGAAGCTGTTGCGCGCCTCACCGATGCGCGTCACCGATTGCTGGGACACTTCCAGGCTGGCGTGCATCTGTTGGGTCACCTGGCTGGTGCGTTTGGCCAGGTTGCCCAGCAGCCCGTCGATTTCCGCCGTGGAGTCGGCCGTGCGCTTGGCCAGGGCCCGTACTTCGTCGGCCACCACGGCAAAGCCGCGACCCTGTTCACCGGCCCGTGCCGCTTCGATCGCGGCGTTCAGCGCCAGCAGGTTGGTCTGTTCGGCGATCGAACGGATGGTCCCGAGGATCGACTGAATGTCATTGCTGTCGCGCTCCAGTTGTTGCATCGACTGGGCCGACTGTTCGATTTCCTGGCTCAGGCGATCCACGCTGTTCACGGCCGCATCGATCTGTTGCTGACCTTCGCGTGCCTGGCGCTGGCCACTGTCGGCGGATTCCGCCGCCTGGCTGCAAGAGCGTGCGACTTCGTTGGCGGTGGCGACCATTTCGTGGAACGCCGTGGACACCATGTCCACCGCTTCACGCTGGCGTCCGGCGGCTTCGGCCATGTCGCTGGAGACCTGGGTCGAACTCTTGGACGTGGCGAGGATCTTGCCCGCTGCGCCGCCGATGTTCTGGATCAGGTTGCGAATCGCGGTCAGGAACTGGTTGAACCAGTTGGCCAACTGCGCGGTTTCGTCGTTGCCACGGATTTGCAGGTTCTGGGTCAGGTCGCCTTCACCTTGGGCGATGCCTTCCAGGCCGCTGGCCACGCTGCGGATCGGACGCACGATGAGGCTGGCAAAACTGGCGCCGACGATGGCGAAGATGACGGCCAGGACGGCGGCGATGATGGCGATCAACCAGGTCAACTGGGTCGCGGAGCTCATCACGTCGTTCTGTTTGATCAGGCCGATGAAGGTCCAGCCCAGTTGCTCCGACGGCCAGACGTTGGCCATGTAGCGCTCGCCGTTCAACTCTACTTCCACCAGGCCCTTGCCGGCCTTGGCCAGTTGCGCGTAGCCCTCGCCCAGGCTGTTCAGCGGTTTGAAGTTGTGTTCCGGTTGTTTCGGATCCACCAGGACCGTGCCGGTGTTTTCCAGCAGCATCAGGTAGCCGGTTTCGCCGAGCTTGATCTGTTTGACGATTTCGGTGAGCTGCTTGAGCGTCACGTCGATGCTGACCACGCCACCATTGGTGCCCAGCTTGTTGTCGATGGTGCGCACGGTGCTGACGTAGGTCGCGTCGTCCTGGGCCCAGTAGTAGGCCTCGGTGCGGAACGGCTTGCCCGGTTTGGCCTGGGCGGCCTTGTACCAGGGGCGCTGGCGCGGGTCGTAGTTGCTCAGTTTCGGATCATCCGGCCACGACACGTAGCCGCCCGCCGCCGTGCCGAGGATGGCATAGGCGTAGGACGGATGGCTGTTGCCCAAGTCCTGGAGCAGGGTGAAGACTTTCTTGTCCATCTCGCCCTGGGGAACGCTCTCGGCGTTGGCAGCCATGTAAGTCTTGAGGCTGTCGTCGGAGTTTCGGATCAGCGGCTGCTTGGCCAGGTAATCGACGTTCTGGCTGATGCCGTCAAAAAACAATTGCATGGCGTTGCTGACCTGACGAATCTCTCGGGCACTGCCGTCGATAAATTCGTCTCTGGCATCACTGCGCAGGTTCAGCACAACGAGGGTGGCGACCAGCACCACGGGCAGGCAGGCGATGATTGCAAACGCCCAGGTCAACTTCTGTTTGATGTTCATCCGCGCTCCAGATTTTCTTGTAGGCCCACGCAGTGCAGATGACTCGCGGTTTATTGGCAGCCGTAATCGTTCTTGGTCAACCCGGGTCCCTGAGTGCGGCATCGCTTTTTTTGTGGCAGCGATTGTCGGACAAATCACTTTGTCACTAAGGACTTCGGCTGTTGTCGGCGGAAATTGAGGCCTGTTGAGAAAAATCCTACGGAAGGCTTGAGAGGTGGTGTCAGCTTCTGTCGCAATTGCCCTCAATGTCCTTGCACAACAAGTGGCGCAGGCTCGGCTATGATCCGGAGCGGCCCGTGGCGGTCGTCGGTTTTACCTGTGGAAATCGGCACATTGTGTGCTTGTGCAATGTTCATAAGTCGGCAACCCCTCCCCCCCGTGAGTGGATTGCCGTATAACGAATGACTTTCGCGTGTTTGGTAATAAAGGACCCACAATAAAAGCTGATGAAGACTCCAAAACGCATTGAACCCCTGATCGAGGACGGTCTGGTCGACGAGGTGCTGCGCCCACTCATGAGTGGTAAAGAAGCAGCTGTTTATGTGGTGCGCTGCGGTAACCAGTTACGTTGCGCGAAAGTCTACAAGGAGGCGAATAAACGCAGTTTCCGTCAGGCGGCCGAGTATCAGGAAGGCCGCAAGGTGCGCAACAGCCGTCAGGCCCGGGCGATGGCCAAGGGCTCCAAGTTTGGCCGCAAGGAAACCGAAGACGCCTGGCAGAACGCTGAAGTGGCGGCGCTGTTCCGTCTGGCCAATGCCGGCGTGCGGGTGCCCAAGCCGTTCGACTTCCTTGAAGGCGTGTTGCTCATGGAGCTGGTGGCCGACGAGTACGGTGATGCCGCGCCGCGCCTGAACGATGTGGTGCTGGAGCCGGACCAGGCACGGGAATATCACGCGTTCCTGATTTCGCAGATCGTACTGATGTTGTGTACCGGCCTGGTGCACGGCGACCTGTCCGAGTTCAACGTGCTGCTGACGCCGACCGGCCCGGTGATCATCGACCTGCCACAAGCGGTGGATGCGGCGGGCAACAACCACGCGTTCAGCATGCTGGAGCGCGACGTGGGCAACATGGCCTCCTACTTCGGGCGGTTTGCGCCGGAATTGAAGAAAACCCGGTACGCCAAGGAAATGTGGGCCTTGTACGAGGCTGGCACCTTGCACCCGGCCAGCGTCCTGACCGGTGAGTTCGCCGAATCGGAAGATCTGGCCGACGTGGGCGGCATCATGCGCGAAATCGAGGCTGCACGCCTGGATGAAGAGCGCAAGCAAGCGGCACGCGCGGCGGACGATGCGCCGCCGGGCAAGACCGAAGAACCGCCTCCACCTTGGATGCAGTGATCGGCTAAAGAAAAACCCGGCTTCGGCCGGGTTTTTTGCACCCCCTGTAGGAGCTGCCGCAGGCTGCGATCTTTTGATTTTGTTTTTTAGAAGCAAGATCAAGAGATCGCAGCCTGCGGCAGCTCCTACAGGGTGGGAGTGCAGCAGCCGGATTCCAGGTTCTT
This sequence comes from Pseudomonas sp. B1(2018), assembly GCF_003097365.1. Classification (NCBI taxonomy): domain Bacteria; kingdom Pseudomonadati; phylum Pseudomonadota; class Gammaproteobacteria; order Pseudomonadales; family Pseudomonadaceae; genus Pseudomonas; species Pseudomonas sp. B1(2018). The sequence goes on along the minus strand of NZ_PYUK01000018.1, from coordinate 26,396 downwards.
GAGAATCGGGCAATCCGGCCGATGATCGCCATGGCAGTGCTCAACCAGATCCTGCAACGTATCGCGCAACTGCCCCAGTTCACGGATCTTCCGGTTCAGCTCATCGATATGCTGACGGGCCAAAGCCTTCACATCGGCGCTGGCGCGCTGGCGGTCTTGCCAGAGGGTCAGCAGCTTGCCGACTTCCTCCAGGGAAAACCCCAGGTCCCGCGAGCGCTTGATGAACGCCAGCGTGTGCAGGTCGTCATCGCCATACACCCGATAACCGCTGTCGGTGCGATGGGCAGCCTTGAGCAGGCCGATGGATTCGTAATAACGGATCATCTTTGCGCTCAGGCCGCTGTGGCGGGCCGCTTGGCCGATGTTCATCGGTTGTCCTCCAGGTCCTTGGGTTTCCAGGTTTTCAACAGTAGCGCATTGCTTACCACGCTGACGCTCGACAAGGCCATGGCCGCACCGGCCAGCACTGGATTGAGGAAGCCAAACGCCGCCAGCGGAATACCGATCAGGTTATAGACGAAGGCCCAGAATAGGTTCTGCCGAATCTTGGCGTAGGTCTTGCGACTGATCTCCAATGCAGCCGGTACCAGTCGCGGATCGCCGCGCATCAGGGTGATACCGGCTGCATGCATGGCGACGTCGGTGCCGCCACCCATGGCGATGCCGATGTCGGCGGCGGCCAGTGCCGGGGCGTCATTGATGCCGTCGCCGACCATTGCCACCACGCCGGTTTCCTTTAGTGCGGCGACCGTCGCGGCTTTGTCCGCCGGCAGTACTTCGGCATGCACATCCTGGATGCCCAACGCCTCGGCCACCACCTTGGCACTACCGCGATTATCACCCGTCAGCAGGTGGCTGCTGATGTTCCGTGCGCTCAGTTGCTGCACCGCTTGCAGCGCGCCGGGCTTGAGGGTGTCACCGAAGGCGAACAGGCCCAGCACCTGGGGGGCGGGGGATTGTTCGATCAGCCACGACAAGGTCCGGCCTTCTTGTTCCCACGCGATCGCCGAGTCGGCCAACGGTCCGGCGTTCAAGCCGCTGTCTTCCAGTAGGCGCCGATTGCCCAAGGCCAGGCGACGACCCTCCAGTGTGCCGGCAATGCCGCGGCCGGTCAGGGACTGGCTGTCGCTGACGTCGGCCACCTTCAAGTGGCGTTCGGCGCAGGCATCCAGAACAGCCTTGGCCAACGGATGCTCACTGCCGCGTTGCAGGGCGCCGGCCAGTTGCAGCAGGCTCGCTTCATTGCCGTCGATGGCACTCAGATGAGCAATGCGCGGGGCGCCGGAGGTCAGGGTGCCGGTCTTGTCGAACACCACCGCGCTGACTTCATGGGCACGCTCCAGGGCTTCGGCATCCTTGATCAGGATCCCGTAGCGTGCCGCCACGCCGGTGCCGGCCATGATCGCCGTCGGCGTGGCCAGGCCCAGTGCGCAAGGGCAGGCGATCACCAGCACCGCCACGGCGTTGATCAACGCGGTTTCCATCGGCGCGCCATACAGCCACCAGCCGATCAGGGTTACCAGGGCAATCAACAGCACGGTGGGCACGAACACCTGGCTGACTTTATCCACCAGTTTCTGGATCGGCGCCTTTGCGGCCTGGGCGTCTTCCACCAGGCGGATGATCCGTGCCAGTACGGTTTCCGCACCGAGGGCCTGGGTCCGCACCAGCAACCGTCCTTCACCGTTGATCGCGCCGCCCGTGACTTTGTCGCCGGGCTGTTTGGGCACCGGCAGGCTCTCGCCACTGATCAGGGCTTCATCGGCGTGGCTCTGGCCTTCTATCACTTCGCCATCGACCGGGAAGCGCTCTCCGGGTTTGACCATCACCAGGTCATTGAGGCGCAGGGCGCTGATGGCGACTTCCTGCTCGCGGCCATCGAGCACCTGAATCGCTCGTTCCGGGCGCAAGGCTTCGAGGGCGCGGATGGCGCTGGCGGTCTGGCGCTTGGCGCGGCTTTCCAGGTACTTGCCCAGCAATACCAGGGCGATCACCACCGCCGAGGCTTCGAAATACAGGTGCGGCATGCGCCCGGCGGCGGTGGCCCATTCATACATACTCAAGCCATAACCGGCGCTGGTGCCCAGGGCCACCAGCAAATCCATGTTGCCGGCCCCGGCGCGTACGGCTTTCCAGGCCGCGACGTAAAACCTGGCACCGAAGATGAATTGCACCGGCGTGGCCAAGGCGAATTGCGCCCAGGCCGGGAGCATCCAGTGCACGCCGAACGGTTGCAGCAACATCGGCAGGACCAGTGGCAAGGCGAGGACGATGGCCATGATCAAGGCCAGGCGTTCGCGATGCAGGCGCTGTTGCTGATTGTCGGCCGGCGGGTGTTCGGCTTCCCATACGCTGGCGGCGTAACCGGCCTTGGTCACGGCCGCGATCAAGGTTTGCGGATCGACCTGGCCGAGCAGTTCGAGGTGGGCGCGTTCGTTGGCCAGGTTGACGCTGACGCTTTTCACGCCCGCCACCTTGCCCAGCGCCCGCTCGACCCGACCGACGCAGGACGCGCAGGTCATGCCGTCGATGCTCAGTTCCAGGCTTTGCTGCGGCACGCTGTAGCCGGCCTTGGCCACGGCATCCATCAGGGCCGGCAGGCTGTCGCTGGGTGCCTGGACCCGGGCCTGTTCAGTGGCGAGGTTGACGCTGACGGCACTGGCGCCAATGACTTTGCTCAAGGCGCGCTCGACACGCCCGGCGCAACTGGCGCAGGTCATGCCGGCAATCGGCAGGTCGAACGTGGTGGATTCGGACATCGGTCGCACTCCCTGTAGTAGATGACCACAGGATCAACCTTGCCATGCTGGCAAGGTCAAGTGCCAATCTTATACCCACCACTGAGTGAATGTGGGAGCGGGCTTGCTCGCGAAGGCGTCGTGTCAGTCGACATCAATGTTGCATGACACACCGCTTTCGCGAGCAAGCCCGCTCCCACAAGGGTTGTGGGTCAGTAGCCGAGTCCGGCGCGCTTGAGGTACATCCCTTCCTGCGTCATCGCGATCCGGTACTTGAGCACATCGCCGGCCTTGAGCTGGATATCCTGCGACCCCGGCGCGAGCATGCCCGGATTGCAACCCGGCATTTGCCCCGGGAGTAACTTGAGGCGCAGCGAGACAACGCCGGGCGGCAGGTTGAACGAGGTGCTCTGCTCCTGAAACAGCCGTGCCGCCAATTGGTCCTGGATGTACACACCGATCTCGCAGCTGGTCGCGACTTCCAGGCGCTCGCGGGAAATGATCAGCACGCCATAATCCTGACCGGCAGCATTGACCGAAGGCACGGCGGCGAAAAGGCTGAGAAAGCCAAACAGGCTGAAAACCGACCAGCGCATGGCTGAATCTCCTGAGTTCGAGTCATTGATGGACGCAGCTTGGCCGAGCGTAGCGCCGATTGCCAGCCCGGCAGCTAACTTCAGAACTTGACCTTGCCATGATGGCAAGCTCGAAACTGGACTTAACCCTCGGAATAGGAGTCATCCCATGCAAGTGTTCAACGTTGAAGGCATGTCTTGTGGCCACTGCGTCAAGGCCATCACTCAGGCCGTACAGGCCAAGGACCCGGCAGCCAGTGTGCGGGTCGATCTGGCGGCGAAAGAAGTCGGTGTCGAAAGTGCGCTGACTGCCCAGCAAGTGATCGAGGCGATCAGCGAAGAGGGGTATGGCGTCAAACTGGTCTGATTTTGATAGTTAGCGAGCTACCGGAATGTTCAAGGCGTCCATGCGCGGCTAGACTGTCGGGCTGCCGACTCCTGCCTCACTGGATGCCTGATGAACTTCCGTACCATTCTGATTCTCGGCGCCTTGAGCGCCTTCGGTCCGCTGGCGATCGATTTCTACCTGCCGGCGTTCCCGGCCATGGCGCTGGCTTTCGGCACGGACGAAAATCACGTCCAGATGACGTTGGCGGCCTACTTCCTTGGCTTGTCCATCGGTCAGTTGGCCTATGGCCCGGTGGCGGATCGTTTCGGGCGACGCATTCCGTTGCTCGCCGGTGTCGGCCTCTTCACTGCTGCCTCGGTGGCGTGCGCCTATGCGCCGAACCTGGAATGGTTGATTGGTGCGCGTTTCGTCCAGGCGTTGGGTGGCTGCGCCGGCATGGTGATTTCCCGGGCGGTGGTCAGCGACAAATGTGATGCGGTGGGCTCGGCGAAAGTCTTTTCCCAGTTGATGCTGGTGATGGGGCTCGCGCCTATCCTCGCGCCCTTGCTGGGTGGGTTGCTGGTCAACACCACTGGCTGGCAGTCGATCTTCCTGGCCTTGACCGGGTTCAGTGCGTTGGCGGGGCTGGCGGTGGCGACGGGATTGCCGGAAAGCTTGCCGGCCCACATACCGCGCCAACCGCTGTCGGGCGCGTTGCGCCAGTACGGTCGGTTGCTGGCCGACCCGATATTTCTTGGCCACGCCTTGACCGGGGGCATCGCCATCGCCGGGATGTTTGCCTATATCGCCGGATCACCTTTCATCATCATCAAGCTCTACGGCGTTCCGGCGGAGCATTTCGGCTGGTTGTTCGGCACCAATGCGGCGGGCTTCATTCTGGTGGCGCAGGTCAACGCGCGGCTGCTGGCCAAACGTGGCCCGACGTTCTTGCTGGCGCGCGCGGTGTGGGTTTATCTCGCGGCCGGTCTGACCCTGCTCGCTGTCAGCGCTCTGCATCCGGCCCAGCTGTGGCCGCTGCTGATTCCATTGTTCATCTGTATTTCCAGCCTCGGTTGCATCAGCCCCAACGCCGCCGCCTGTGCGATGAGCGGGCAGGGCGCACGAGCCGGCAGCGCGTCAGCGCTGCTCGGTTGCCTGCAGTTCAGTGTGGCGGCCGGCGCCTCCGCGCTGGTGGGCATTTTGCACGATGGCAGCGCCGTGCCGATGGCCATGGTCATCAGCCTGTGCGGAGTTCTGGTGGTGAGCGCTGCAGTGCTCACCCGGCGTTTGCAAAATGCCCGGGCGCTGGCGCAAGCCCAGGCTTGAGGCCGGAATCAGCCGGCAGCGCGCTGCGGGTGGAGGATGGGAATCTGGTGAGGAGCCTGGATGCGGGCTTCGAGGGTACGCGTGAAAGCGCGAGCTTCTGCTTCGCTGCGGAACGTCACCGCATGCTGGTCTAAGCGGACTTGCCACTGGGATTTTGCCAATTCTTTTATCAGGATCTTCACAACGGATCACCTCTCGTAAAAGACGTTACGCAAAAGACTGCCTCGCAGGAGATTCGATTGTAGTCCTGAATACGAGCAGCATTGTGACAAGGATCAACTGTCGGACTGACGGTTTGTAACTAAAAAAAACACGACTTTTCGAGGGCGTCCACAGGGGGTGTCTGTGACCGGAACGCTCCGGTCGCAGACGAAAAAACGCAGAAACAATGAAATCAGGAAGGGTTTTTTTCAGCGTTTCAAAACCCTTCCAGCACAATCTTGCCCTTGGCCTTGCCGCTTTCCAGCAGGGCATGGGCACGACGCAAATTGGCCGCGTTGATCGTGCCGAAGTGTTCGCCCACTGTGGTTTTCAGTGTCCCGGCATCGATCAGCCAGGCGACGCGATTGAGCAGGTTGTGCTGCTCGATCATGTCCGCGGTTTCAAACAGCGAACGGGTGTACATGAACTCCCAGTGCAGTGACAGGCTCTTGCGCTTGAGCTTGGTCACGTCCAGCGACTTGGGGTCATCGATCAGCGCCAGCTTGCCTTGGGGCGCCAACGCCTCGACCAGTTGGTCCAGGTGCAGGTCGGTCTGGGTCAGGCTGGCGACGTGGGTGACCTGATCCACACCGGCGCGCTTGAGTGCTTCGCTCAGTGGCTGGCCATGGTCGATCACCAGATCGGCACCCAACTCTTTCACCCAGCTTTGGGTCTGCGCACGCGAAGCGGTGCCGATGACTTTCAGGGCCGTCAGCTGATGAGCCAGTTGCGTAAGAATCGAGCCCACGCCACCTGCCGCGCCGACGATCAACAGGCTCTGGCCTTCGTCGGTTTTGCTTTCGCGCACTTGCAGGCGTTCGAACAACAGTTCCCAGGCCGTGATCGCGGTCAGCGGCAGGGCGGCGGCCTCGGCGAAACCAAGGGTCTTGGGCATGTGGCCGACGATGCGTTCATCCACCACATGCAACTCGCTGTTGCCGCCCGCCCGGGCGATGGAGCCGGCGTAAAACACCTTGTCGCCGACCGAGAACAGCGTCACGTCACTGCCCACGGCCTTGACCACGCCAGCCACGTCCCAGCCCAGCACCTTGGCCGCACCGCCTTCGGGCTGGACGTTCTGGCGCACCTTGGTGTCCACCGGGTTGACCGAGATGGCTTTGACTTCCACCAGCAAGTCGCGAGGTCCGGCAACCGGCTCCGGCAGCTCGATGTCTTGCAGGGCTTTGTCGTCACTGATCGGTAACGAGGCGTAGTAGGCAATGGCTTTCATGGGCGACTCCTGAACACTAATAAAAGAAGTGATTCGATGGGGGGGATGATTGGCTATTTCTCCTGAAGATAAAACCGGCTAAAAGAGCAGTCTCTTTCAATATTTTTTTGATAATCGGTGCTTTTGATGCTGCGTTTCGATGACCTGCAGTTGTTTGTCCGGGCGGCGGACCTGGGCAGTCTGTCCGCCGCCGCGCGGGGCATGGACATGTCGGCGGCGGTGGCCAGTGCAGCGCTCAAGCGCATCGAACGGCAACTCGGCGCCCGTCTATTGGCCCGCTCGACCCGCAGCTTGCGCCTGACCGCCGAAGGCGAGGGCTTTCTCGAATATGCCCGCGCGGCCCTGAGCAATCTCGACGAGGGCCGGCGATTACTGGCCAGCGGTCAGGACCAGGTCAGCGGGGTTCTGCAACTGTCGGCGCCGTCGGACTTTGGCCGCCATCTGCTGTTGCCCTGGCTTGACCAGTTTCAGCGCGAGCATCCGAAACTGACCGTGCGCCTGCTGCTGGGGGATCGCATTGCCGACCTGTTCCGCCAGCCGGTAGACATTGCCTTGCGCTACGGTGAACCGGAGGACTCCAGCCTGGTAGCGCTGCCCATCGCCCCGCAGAACCGCCGGGTGTTGTGCGCCGCTCCCGACTATCTGGCTCGCCACGGCGAACCGCGGCACCTTGAGCAACTGGCACAGCACAATTGCCTGTTGTACATGCTCGGCAGCAGGGTCCACGATCACTGGAGTTTTCACGACGGCAAACGCGAAGTCAGCCTGACCGTCAGCGGCGATCGCTTCAGTGACGATGCCGATGTCGTTCGGCTTTGGGCCGTGGCCGGTGCCGGGATCGCCTACAAATCCTGGCTCGATGTCGCCGCCGATGTACTGGCCGGCCGCTTGAAGGTGCTGATGCCGGAACTGCTCTGCGAGCGCGCACCGTTGAATCTGTTGTGCGCCCATCGCGCACAATTGAGTAAGCCGGTGAACCTGTTGCGCGAAATGCTTGTCAGCCGATGCGCCCTGTTGAGCAGTCAATTTCCGGGTTTTTCGGATATCGCTGATTAGTCGCACAAAAAAAGAGAAATTTCCCTCAGGAACGATCACCACCTATGCCGGGCGGAGGACAGGATCCGCCGACCAACCCGCATATACTAGCGCCCTCATCATGTCAGTAGCGTCGATCCCCCCATGGCGGGTCCACGTTCGAGTCGGCCCGGCAGCACGGTCATCCTTCTGGCCTTCGCGGTATCGGCCAGGCAGCGCTGATGGGTGAGCAAGGCGTTGCCGGATTCTTGGCAGTTTCCGCGGATTGGCCGACGACACATTACTGGTCAAGATGTTTCTGGTCAGAAGACGAAACGATTCAACAGGGAGTGAATACATGGAACATGCACCTTGCATCAGCCAGATCGCCACTTTGCTGGCTGACCCAAAGCGCAGCGCAATGATGTGGGCCTTGATGGATGGTTCGGCGCGAGCAACCGAAGAGTTGGCATTGCTGGCCGGCCTGTCACCGTCTTCGGCCAGTGCACACCTGGGACGTTTGTCCGCTGGAGGTCTGTTAAGGGTTGAAAACCGTGGCCGCAAACGCTTCTTCCGCCTGGCTGCCCCCGAGGTCGGGGCGGCAATCGAGGCGCTGGCCAGCGCGACCTTCGCCAGCGCGCCCCAGGATATTCCGGAGGTATTCAAGCGCAATGCGCCACTCGTCAAACCCCGGGCAGTGCGCTCGTCATTGCTGAGTGCCCGGCTGTGCGACGATCACTTGGGGGGTACCCTGTCCGCCGACCTGTATCAGCGACTGCTGGAAGCGGGCTGGATCGAACATTCGGATCAGCGGGTCACGGTCACGCTCAAGGGCGCGACGGAGTTGGCGGCACGGGGTGTGTTCATCCAGGCGCTGGCCCATCACAACGGCAGGGTTGCCTGCGCGTGCCCTGACTGGAGCGAAAGACGCCCGCACATGGGCGGCTCGCTGGGGGCCGCTTTGTTGCAGCTGTTCATGCAGTCGGGGTGGCTGAGCCTGCCCAACGATTCCCGGGCCTTGCAGGTGACGGCCTCCGGGCAACGCGAAATTCATCGCTTTGCCCTGGAAACCGAGCTGGAAATGGCGTTGTAGGCGCCGGCTTGCCAGCGATGGCGGCCTCCCATCCAGCATCGCTGGCAAGCCAGCTCCTACACGGTTTGCGTTTGCCCCTTAGGGTTTCACCAACCGCGCATCGAGACTGTTCTGCGCCAGGCGTCTGGCCTGGTCCTGGGTCATGCCCAGGTGAGTGTGCAGGGCATGGAAGTTCTCCGTGACATAACCGCCGAAGTACGCCGGGTCATCGGAGTTCACGGTCACTTTCACACCGCGTTCCAGCATGTCGAGAATGTTGTGCTGCGACATGTGATCGAACACGCACAACTTGGTGTTCGACAGAGGGCACACGGTCAGCGGGATCTGCTCGTCAATGATCCGCTGCATCAGGCGCTCGTCTTCGATGGCGCGTACGCCATGGTCGATGCGCTGGATTTTCAGCAGGTCGATGGCTTCCCAGATGTACTCGGGCGGGCCTTCTTCACCGGCGTGGGCGACGGTCAGGAAGCCTTCGTGACGGGCACGGTCGAACACGCGCTGGAACTTGCTCGGTGGGTGGCCCATCTCCGAACTGTCCAGGCCCACGGCGACGAACGCATCGCGGAACGGCAGCGCCTGGTCGAGGGTTTTCTGTGCTTGGTCTTCGCTCAGATGGCGCAGGAAGCTCAGGATCAAACCGCTGGTGATGCCCAGTTGCTGCTCGCCATCCTTCAGCGCGGCGGCGATGCCGTTGAGCACCACTTCGAAGGGGATACCTCGGTCGGTGTGGGTCTGCGGGTCGAAGAACGGTTCGGTGTGAATCACGTTCTGCTCTTTGCAGCGCAGCAGATATGCCCAGGTCAGGTCATAGAAATCCTGGGACGTGCGCAGTACGTCGGCACCCCGGTAATACAGGTCGAGGAACTCCTGCAGGTTGTTGAAGGCATACGCCTTGCGCAAGGTTTCGACGTCGCTCCATGGCAAGGCAATCTTGTTGCGCTCGGCCAGGGCGAACAACAGCTCGGGTTCCAGCGAACCTTCCAGGTGCAGGTGCAATTCTGCCTTGGGCAGGGCGTTCAGCCAGTCATACATGATTCTTTTCTCATCAGGTGCAATGGTCGCCATTCTACAGAGGGTTTCCGCAACAATTGGTAAAACCTGACCAGGCGGTTCATCACACTGCTTCCTGTTCCCGTCGATAAGCGTAGGTGTCGGCGAAGCGCGAGAGCAGGAACCCGGCGCAGGTGGTGGCCGGGTATTTCGCCGGGTGCAATGCATCCTGACAACCGGGCAGGCATTCGATGCGGGTATCCGGATGCGGCTCGGCGAAGAACGGCATCGAATAGCGATCCACGCCGAGCGGGCTGATCACCCGGTGCGGCGTCGACAGGTAACGGTCGTTGCTCCAGCGCGCCATCATGTCGCCGAGGTTGACCACGAACGTACCGTCGATCGGTGGCGCGTCGATCCATTCGCCTTTGACGTTGCGTACCTGCAAGCCACCGGCGGCGTCCTGATAGAGCAGGGTGATGCAGCCGTAGTCGGTATGGGCGCCGGCGCCTTGCTGCTCGGTGGAGCTGGCCGTGTGACGCGGCGGGTAGTGGATCAGGCGCAACACGCTGACCGGGTCATTGAAGCGAGTGTCGAAGAAGTCGCGCTCAATCCCCAGCGCAATGGTCATTGCCCGCAACAGCGTTTGTGCGAGGGCCTGCATGTCGACGTAGTGTTGCTCCATCAGCGCTTCCCAACCGGGCAGGGACGGGTGGCGATTGGGGCCGCGCAAGGGTTTTTCCGCCAGTACGTCAGGGTGGTCGGCCGGCAGGTGCAGGCCCATGTCGAAAGTTTCCTTGAGGTCGCTGGGTTTGCTCGGGTCCAGCTGTTCGGTGGCGATGGCGCCGTAGCCGCGATGATGACGGCTCTGGGTGATGTCGATCTTGAGTTTTTCGGCGGCGGGTTGGGCGAAGAAGCGTCTGGCGTGGTCGAGCAGGGCGTCGATGCGGACGGCACTGATTGGATGGCCCTTGATGTAGAAGAAACCCCACTCGCGGCAGGCGTGGTCGATGTGTGCGGCCACGGCTGGCCAGGCGTTCTGGTCGTCGCTGTAGAGCGGGGCGATGTCGATGATGGGAAGTGGGTTCATGCGCAGTCCTTGAAAACGCTGAATTTCCAATGTAGGAGCTGCCGCAGGCTGCGATCTTTTAAAAGCAAGATCAAAAGATCGCAGCCTGCGGCAGCTCCTACAGGGGATGTGTGTTACTTCGGTATTTCCGCCTTCATGCCTTCCACGTAGTAGTTCATCGACGCCAGTTCCGCCGTGGTCGCGCTCACCCCCGCCGGGATTTTTTCGACGCCGGCCTGATCCTTGATCGGCCCGGTGAACGGCTGCAGCGTACCGCTCTTGATATTGGCGATGAGCTGTTCGGCTTCGCTTTTCACCGCTGCCGGCACCAGGTCGCTGATCGGCAGCTCAACCGTGCCCTCTTTCAAGCCGCCCCAGTAGTCCTGGGACTTCCAGTCATGATCGATCAGGCTTTGGGCTGCCTGAATGTAGTGCGGCCCCCAGTCGTTGACGATGGAGGTCAGCACCGCCTTCGGCCCGAAGTGCGCCATGTCCGAAGCGTAGCCCACCGCATACACGCCGCGACGTTCGGCGGCCTGGATCGGCGCCGGGCTGTCGGTGTGCTGGAACACCACGTCCACGCCCTGGTCGATCAGCGCATTGGCGGCATCCGCTTCCTTGCCCGGATCGAACCAGGAGTTGACCCACACCACCTTGATTTCGGTACCGGGGTTGTATTTGTTCAGGGCCAGCTGGATGGCGTTGATGTCGCGGATCACCTCCGGGATCGGGAACGAGGCGACATACCCGATTTTTTTGGTCTTGGTCATCTTCGCCGCGAGGAAGCCACCGACGTAGCGACCTTCATAGGTGCGTGCCAGGTAGGTGCCGAGGTTCTTGTCCTGCTTGTAGCCGGTGGCGTGTTCGAAGGTCACCTGGGGAAACTGCCTGGCGACTTTCACGGTCGGGTTCATGTAGCCGAAGGAGGTGGTGAAGATCAGGTCGTATTTGTCCTTGGCCATGTTGCGGATCACCCGCTCGGCGTCGGCCCCTTCGGCGACGTTCTCCACGTAGTTGGTGGTGATCTGCGGGCCGAATTTTGCCGCGAGCTCCTTGCGTCCCTGTTCATGCTGATAGGTCCAGCCGTGGTCGCCGATCGGGCCGATGTAGACGAAGCCGACTTTCAGCGGGTCGTTGGCACTGGCACTCAGGCTGGCGCCGAGGCCGATGGCGGCGGTAACGGCGCAAAGCAGCTTCTTCAACGGACGGTTGTGCATGAATTGGAGCTCCATTTTGTTCTGTGGTTGGCAGGGGCAATGCAAATGGCTGACCAACCGGACAACAAAACCAAAAGATCGCAGCCTTCGGCAGCTCCTGCATGGCTTCGCGTAGCTCTGTAGGAGCTGCCGAAGGCTGCGATCTTTTTCAACACCGGAACCAACGCAGTGCATCTGCCCAACCTCACGCCACCCTCTGGTGCGCTAAGGTAAAACGAAACGTTAACGCCACCCCGCAGTCAGTAGCTCATCGGCACCACTCGGCAAAAAGGCTCGCCATGCTCACCACCCTCAAGCAAGAAGGCTTCCTGCTGTTGGCGTTGATCGCCGCGTGCGTGGCCTATCCGCTGGAGCACTGGATGCTGCACAGCGGCCAGGGCATCGCATTGATCAGCGGGTTGGTGCTGATCGCCTTCATCGTCGCCGCCTCCATGCGCGTTGCCCATCAGGCCGAGTTGCTGGCGGAGAAGGTTGGTGATCCCTACGGCACGATGATCCTGACCCTGGCCGCCGTGCTGGTGGAAGTGGTGATCCTGGCGATCATGATGAGCAACGAAGCCTCGGCCACGCTGGTGCGCGATACGATCTACTCGGCGGTGATGCTCGACATCAATGGCATCCTGGGCCTCGCGGCGTTGATGGGCGGGCTCAAGCATGGCGAACAGTCCTATAACGACGATTCGGCGCGCAGTTACAGCGTGATGATTCTCACCGCCATGGGGGTCTCGATGGTGGTGCCGGAGTTCATTCCCGAAGCGCGATGGAAGCTCTATTCGGCCTTTACCATCGGCACGATGGTGGTGCTCTACGCCTTGTTCCTGCGCATGCAGGTCGGGCCGCACAGTTATTTTTTCAGCTACAGCTACCCGGACAAGCGCCGCCGGAAGGAGCCCGGCGCGGAACCGCAGCCGGTCAATCTGGTGCTGAGTATCGGCACCTTGGTGTTCGGGGTGGTGGTGATTGGCGCACTGGCCGAAGTGATGTCCAGGACCCTCGATCTGGGGCTGGAAGGAACGGGGGCACCGCCGGTGATTACGGCGATCCTGGTGGCGGCGATCTCTGCGGCGCCGGAGATCTTGACCGCGTTGCGCGCGGCACTGGCCAACCGCATGCAGTCGGTGGTCAACATCGCCATGGGCGCGTCACTGTCGACGGTGATCCTGACGGTGCCGGTGATGGAGGCGATGGCGCTCTATACCGGCCAGCCATTCCAGATGGCCATGACCCCGGTGCAGACCGTGATGGTGTTTCTCACCCTGATCGTCAGCGCGATCAATCTCAACGATGGAGAAACCAACGCCATCGAAGGGATGACGCATTTCGTGTTGTTTGCGACGTTTATCATGTTGTCGCTGCTGGGACTCTGAAGGCCCCCACAAAACCAATGTGGGAGCGGGCTTGCTCCAGAAGGCGTCGTACCAGTCAATACTCATGTGACTGACACTCCGCTTTCGCGAGCAAGCCCGCTCCCACAGTTTTAAACGGTGTTGTGTCAGGTCCCGGCAATCAACTGTCGCGCCGCCTGGCTGTGATCGGCAATCAAGCCCTTCAGGTCCAGCCCCTCGACCTGCCCGTCAATCACTCGCCACTTACCGCCGACCATCACCCGGTCCGCGCGATCGGCGCCGCACAGCAGCAGGGCCGAGACCGGATCATGGCTGCCGGAGAAGCGCAGTTCATCCAGCTTGAACAGCGCCAGGTCGGCCTGCTTGCCTACTGCCAACTCGCCGATATCGGTACGTCCCAACAGACTGGCCGAACCTTTGGTCGCCCAGCCGAGCACGCGTTCCGGGGTGATCTTCTCGGCGCCGTAGCGCAGGCGCTGGATGTACAGGGCCTGGCGCGCTTCGAGCATCATGTTCGAGGCATCGTTGGAGGCCGAACCGTCCACGCCCAGACCCAGCAGGGCGCCGGCGTCAGTCAATTCGATGCTCGGGCAGATGCCCGAGGCCAGGCGCATGTTCGAACTCGGGCAATGGCAGATACCGGTTCCGGCGGCGCCGAGGCGGGCGATCTCGTCCGGGTTGAAATGGATGCCATGGGCCAGCCAGGTACGTGGGCCGAGCCAGCCGACGCTGTCCAGATAATCCACGGTGCGCAGGCCGAAGCGTTGCAGGCAGAAATCTTCTTCGTCGAGGGTTTCTGCCAGGTGGGTGTGCAGGCGCACGTCGAGTTTGTTCGCCAGTTCGGCACTGGCCGACATGATTTCCGGGGTCACCGAGAACGGCGAGCAGGGTGCCAGGGCGATCTGGATTTGCGCGCCATCACCGCGTTCGTGGTACTCGGCGATCAGCCGCTGGCTGTCGGCGAGGATCACTTCGCCTTCCTGCACGGTCTGTTGCGGCGGCAGGCCACCGTCCTTTTCACCGAGGCTCATGGAGCCGCGGGTGAGCATGGCGCGCATGCCCAGTTCGCGAACGCTCTCGACTTGCACGTCGATGGCATTTTCCAGACCTTCCGGGAACAGGTAGTGATGGTCGGCGGCGGTGGTGCAGCCGGACAGCAGCAATTCGGCCAGTGCGACCTTGGTGGCGAGGGCGAGTTTTTCCGGGGTCAGGCGTGCCCAGACCGGGTACAGGGTTTTCAGCCACGGGAACAGCGGCTGATTGACCACCGGCGCCCAGGCGCGGGTCAGGGTTTGATAGAAGTGGTGATGGGTGTTGATCAGGCCCGGCAGGATCACATGCTCGCGAGCATCGAACACTTCATTGCACGGCGCGCAAGGTTGCTGGCCTGCGCCTAGCACTTCGACGATCAAACCGTCTTGCAGCACCAGGCCGCCACGGGCATCGAGACCGTTGGAGGTGAAAATGGCGAGGGGATTTTTTAACCAGGTACGGGTCGCAGGCATGTTGGCCGGCTCCTCTGAAAATTGGGTTCAGGGTTGCCAGCTCAGTGTTGCCCTGTCTGCTGATCCAGGTTCGCCGGGGAGGCGAGGTGGGCAGTTTCGATCAAAACGCCGTTATGGGCAAGCCCGGTCCGACAGGACAACAAAACTCCTGTGGGAGCGAGCTTGCTCGCGATAGCGGTGTGTCAGTCAAATCGTTGTTGGTTGTGCCGCCGTCATCGCGGGCAAGCCCGCTCCCACAGGGTAGTGTGTTGGCAGTGATTACCAGGGAATGGTCTCACCCCGGTAATTGATGAAGTGATGCCCGCCCTTGCCGACATATGCATTCACCTGATCAACCAGGCCGCGGGTACTGGTTTCGACATCGATGTCCGCGCCTTCACCACCCATGTCGGTCTTCACCCAGCCCGGGTGCAGCGACAGGACCGTGAGCGTTGTATCGCCCAACTGAGTGACGAAGCTGTTGGTCATGGAATTCAGTGCCGCCTTGCTGGCTTTGTACAACGCCAGCTCCGGCGCATCGGGCATGGTCACGCTGCCCAGCACCGAACTCATGAACGCCAGCACGCCGCTGTCCGGGCGGATCTGTTCGACAAAACGCTGGGCCAGGTTGATCGGCGCCACGGCGTTGGTGAAAAACAACTGACCGACGTCGGCCATCGTCGCGCCACCGTTGGGTATCTGGACATCCGGCCCCTTGACCCCGGCATTGACGAACAACAGGTCAAACACCTCGCCCTTGAGTTGTTGGCTCAGGGCGGACACCGCTGGCTGATCGTCCATGTCGAGTTTTTCGATCCGCACCTTGCCCAGGGCCTGCAAGGCCTCGGCCTTTTGCGGGTCGCGCACGGTGGCAGTGACTTGCCAGCCATCGGCCAGCAGGGTTTTCACCAGCCCGAGGCCGAGCCCTCGGGAGGCGCCGATGATGAGTGCGGTTTTTGCCTTGGACATGAGTGGCTTCCTTGAGAGTTCAGGATCGTGGATTCAATGGACACTGTTGCCCGAGCCGTTGTTGCAACTCTTCGCGTAGCGCGCCGAGTTCGGCCATGCGGGCTTCGATCAGTTTGAGTTTGTCTTGCAGCAGTTGCGTGACGGCGCTGTCCGGGTCGGGCGACTGCCAGATTGCAGCGACGCTGTTGCCGATCTCGCCGAGGGTAAAGCCCAGCCGTTGAGCGGTCTTGATGTACTGCACCAGTTGCACCATGTCTGGCGGATAGTCGCGATACCCGTTGGCGCTGCGTTGCGCCGCGATCAATCCGCGTTGCTCGTAGAAGCGCAGCGTGTCGCGGCTGACGGCGCTGGCCCGGGCTAATTCACCGATGCGCATCATGACGTCTCGAAGGGGCTTGACCCTGGAGCATACTCCAGGCTTTAGCCTTGTTGCTCCCTGAATTGATGGAGCAATGACGATGTGGACTGCAGCGCAATATCGCCGGTTGGTGCAAGGCAGTGCCTGGTATGACTTGTTGGTGACGATGGCGTTTGTCACGCCGTGGAGTTTTGCAGCGTTGCATGGGGTTTTGACTGCGCTGAGCCAGGCGTTGAGTTTGCCGGGTGAGTTGCCGCCGTTCGAACCGGTGCACATGTTGATGGCGAATCTGTTGGGCTCGATCGTCTGCGTATGGTCGGTGCTGCGGATTCGTGATCCGCAGCAGGTTTTCGGGCGGTATGACGCCGTGGCCAGATTTCTGTTCTCGGCCTGGCAGGCTTATGCCCTGATCCAGGGGGCGAGTTCGATTCTGGTGGTTTTTCTGGTGTTTGAATTGGCTTGGGGCGTTGCTCAGGTGTTGCCTGTTCGGGCGCCTTCGCGAGCAAGCCCGCTCCCACATTTGACCGAGTTCACGCCAACTCCCTGTGGGAGCGGGCTTGCTCGCGAAGGCGCCGGCCCGGTCACCACCTAATGCCCGGCCTGCCACGGCTGCCCCAACGACACCGGCGCATACAACCGTGTCCGCAGCGCATCCCGTGACAACAGCACCAGTACCACAATGGTCGCGACATACGGCAGCATCGCCAGCAGGCTCGACGGAATCGCCAGTCCCAATCCCTGCGCCACCAGGTGCAGGATGCTGGCGAGCCCGAACAGGTACGCGCCGAGCAGCAGGCGCCACACCCGCCAACTGGCAAACACCACCAGCGCCAGGGCAATCCAGCCGCGCCCGGCGCTCATGTTTTCCGCCCACATCGGCGTGTACGCCAGGGACAGATAGGCCCCGGCCAATCCGGCCATGGCGCCACCAAACAACACCGCCAACGTACGTACTGACAACACCGGCAAACCCATGGCACTGGCGGCAGCGGGATTTTCCCCGACGGCTTGAATGATCAGCCCGACACGGCTTTTCAGAATGACCCAGGCCACCAGCGCAAACAGTGTGAACGACAGATAGACCAACAGGTCCTGGGCAAACAGCATCCGCCCGATTAGCGGGATCTCGCTCAGATAGGGAATCGCCAAGGGTTCGAAACCCGCCAGCGGCTTGCCGACCCAGGCCGCACCGACAAAAGTCGACAGGCCCACGCCGAAAATCGTCAGGGCCAGACCGGTGGCCACCTGATTGGCATTGAACACCAGCGCCACCAGAGCAAACAGCGATGACAGCAGCATCCCGGCGAACATCGCCAGCACTACGCCGAGCCACAGGTGCCCGGTGTTGAACGCGACGATGAAACCGATCACCGCGCCAAACAGCATCATGCCTTCCTGGCCCAGATTGAGGACGCCGCTTTTCTCGCAGATCAGTTCCCCCAGCGCCACCAACAGCAACGGCGTACCGCAGCGGACCATGGCGTAGAAAATATTGCTCAGCAGATCGATATCCATCACAACGCTCCTGCGTGTACGGCGGTGGCTTGGGCACGGCGGGTCCAGCGCAGGTTCAGGCGCGGCCGGTAGAGAATCAGCACATCGCTGGCCAGCAGGAAAAACAGCATCATGCCCTGGAACAATTGGGTGATCGCTTGCGGCAGGTTCAGGCTCATTTGTGCGCTTTCGCCGCCGATGTACAGCAGCGCCATCAACAGGCTGGAAAACAGGATCCCTAGCGGATTCAGGCGGCCGAGAAACGCCACGGTGATCGCCGCATAGCCGTAGCCCGGCGAGACCTGCGGCACCAACTGACCGATCGGCCCGGTGACTTCGCACACACCGGCAAGGCCGGCCAGACCGCCGCTGATCAACAGCGCGAGCCAGATCAAATGTTTCTCGCGAAAGCCGACGAATCCGGCGGCCCGCTTGTCCAGCCCGAGCACCTTGATCTGGAAACCGACGAAGCTTTTCTGCAACAGCACCCACACCGCCACCAAGGCGAGCAGGGCGAAATACACCCCGGCATGACCCCGGCCATCCTCCATCAGGAGCGGCAAGCGGCTGGCCTCCCCGAACATCGCTGACTCGGGGAAATTGAACCCGGCGGGATCCTTCAACGGACCGTGAACGCAGAACAGCAACAGGTTCAGCGCGATGTAGTTGAGCATGATGCTGGTCAGGATTTCATTGGCGTTGAAGCGCGTGCGCAACCATGCGGCCAGGCCGGCCCAGGCGGCACCGGCCAGGGTGCCGGTTAGCAGGATCAGCACCAGCGCCCAGCGGCTTTGCATATCGATGATATTGACTGCCAGCGCACTGCCGGCCAATGCACCGAGCAGCAGCTGACCTTCGGCACCGATGTTCCAGATGCGCGCCTGGTAGGCGACGGCCAGGCCCAGTGCGCACAGCAGAATCGGCAGGGCTTTGACCAACAATTCAGAGACGCCATACAGGTCGCTGACCGGAGCGATCAGCAGTGTGTGCAAGGTCAGCAGCGGGTCATGCCCGAGCGCGATGAACAACAACGATCCACAGCCCAAGGTCAGCGCAGCCGCCAGCAACGGCGAGCACCACAGCATCAGCCGCGATTGCTGGCCGCGGGGTTCAAGAGAAAGCAGCATGTGACACTCCGTTAGCATGTGGCGGATGCGAGTGATTGAGGGGCAGCGAACTGGCCGGCCATCCAGCCGCCGACATCGCTCAGGCGCGTATCGACCGTGGCGTGGAGCGCCGACAGTCGGCCGCCGCACAAGGCGCCGAGGCGGTCGCTGATCTGGAACAGTTCGTCGAGGTCTTCGGAAATCACCAGGATCGCCGCGCCGGCATCGCGCAAGGCAATCAAGGCGCGGTGAATGGTGGCGGCCGCGCCGACGTCCACACCCCAGGTCGGGTGCGCGGCGACCAGCAGCCTGGGTTGCTGAAGGATTTCCCGGCCGAGGATGAATTTCTGCAGGTTGCCGCCGGACAGGCTGCGGGCCGGGGTCTGGCTATCGGGTGTCTTGACCCCGAAACGGCGGATGATTTCCTCGGCCAGCGTTTCGACTCTGCTGCGCCGGATCAGACCCTTGCTCACCAGCCCTTGCTGGAAAGCGGTCAGTAGCGCGTTATCTGCCAGGCTCAACTCTGGCACCGCGCCATGGCCCAGGCGTTCGGCAGGGACGAAGCTCAGGCCAAGTCTGCGACGTGCGTCGGGGTGTAAATGGGCAACCGGTTCCTGACCAAAGCGCAGGGTTGCGCCTTCGTTGCGATTGAGGCGTTGTTCGCCGCTGAGCAAAGCCAGCAGCTCGTCCTGGCCATTGCCCGCGACCCCGGCGATACCGACGATTTCGCCGCTGCGCACTTCAAGGTTGATGTCCTTGAGCGAGCACCCGAACGGGTCCGGGTTGTGCCAGGACAATCCGCGTACCTCAAGGAACGCATCACCCCCGGCCACCTTCGGGTAGTTCGCGTTCAGCTCGGCCGCCTCACCGACCATCAGGCGCGCCAGTTGCTGATCCGTACAGTCGGCTGGCACGCAATGTCCGGTCACGCGCCCGCCGCGCAGTACCGTCGCGCTCTGGCACAACGCGCGGACTTCCCCGAGCTTGTGGCTGATGAACAAAATGCTGCAGCCCTCGGCGGCGAGCCGGCGCAGGGTGACGAACAAGTCGTCGGCCTCTTGCGGCGTCAGCACCGAAGTCGGTTCATCGAGAATCAGCAGGCGGATGTCCTGCATCAGGCAGCGAATGATTTCCACCCGTTGCCGTTCCCCGATCGATAGGCTGTGGACAAGTCGCTCCGGTTCCAGCGCCATGCCATAGCGTCGCGACACCTCGCGAATCTTCGGCTCAAGTTGTCTGGGTGTGCCTGCCGCCGCGCCCATGGCCAGGGCGATGTTCTGCGCCACGCTCAAGGTTTCGAACAGCGAGAAGTGCTGGAACACCATGCCAATGCCCAGGCCTCGCGCCTGGGCCGGGTTGCGCAGGCTCACCCGCTGCCCCTGCCAGATCACCTCGCCCGAATCGGCTTGTGTGACGCCGTAGATGATTTTCATCAGCGTGCTTTTGCCCGCGCCGTTTTCGCCAAGCAGGGCATGGATCTCGCCAGGGGCAATGGTCAGGTCGATGGCATCGTTGGCCAGGCAACCGGGGTAGCGTTTTGTGATTGCGCGCAGTTGCAGGCGCGGAACCGGATCCGGGATTGGAGCGTGATTGGGCATGACAGGCTCGGTGCTGTTGGACTTGTGCCTGTGGATAAAGCAATTTTCTGGCCATCAGGTCAGGAAAATTTTCAAGTCCTGTGAGCCGAGGTGTTGAGCCCGCGGCTTTCAAATGAGCCACGCAGAACCCGGCACCAGATGGGGGCAAGGGTGTAAATCAAGCCCCGATTTTGCTCGTGGGCTTTTGCTTAAAAAATGATCAATCGACCACAAGCCATACCGTGCAGGGTGCCGAGACGGCCATGAACGGGTTATCCACAGATTGCTCCACAGTATTTGTGCGCAAGCTCAAGGCATGGGCATAAGCACTGGGTGGCTTTCTTCTAAAGGTGATAAATCGTTGTAACTGTTTGTTTTTACTTGAATTTGATGCGCTTGATGGCAGATTGGACGAAAATTGAGCAAAGTCCGCAAAGCCGCATGACAGAAGGGTTACAGCGGTATGTGCTCAGGTTATCCACAGCCGGGTGCACAGCAGATGTGGGCAAATATGGAATAAGTGGAAAAGCGGCGTGCCCCAAAAGATCGCAGCCTTCGGCAGCTCCTACATGTGGGTCGTGCTCTTCTGTAGGAGCTGCCGAAGGCTGCGATCTTTTGCTCTTGTTTTCAGCGCTGCAAAAGAATACGTCCACGACTCAAATCGGCCAGCTGTGACTGCAAGGTATCGATCTGCGCATCGCCTACCGCCAACTGCAACTCGACCCCATTGGCGGTGAAGCTTTCATCCACAACCAGTCCACCTGCCTCCGCCACCCGCAGCTTGACCAACGCCAGTTCGGCAAACCCGCAAGCGCAACGCAACGGCACCCGGCTGATCAACTCAACCTTTGGCGCCGCTTGCAGGCATTTGTTCGCACCGCCGCCATAGGCCCGGGCGAGACCGCCGGTGCCCAGCTGGATGCCGCCATACCAGCGAATCACCAGCACCGCGACCTGATCACAATCCTGTGCCTCTATCGCCGCCAGAATCGGCCGACCTGCCGTGCCGCCGGGCTCGCCATCATCGGTGCTGCGATATTGATCGCCGAGCTTCCATGCCCAGCAGTTGTGCGAGGCATTCAAGTCACTGTGCTGTTCAATGAACGCCTGGGCCTCGGCCGGGCTGGAGATCGGCGCGGCGAAGGTAATGAAGCGGCTCTTGCGAATCTCTTCGCGGTATTCGCAAAAACCGCTGAGGGTAAAAGGCATATGTATTTAGATGGCAGGTTGCAGGCCGCAGCCCTTGAGAATGATGCGGATCAGGTTGTCCCCGGCGTCTTCCATGTCTTGCTTGGTCAACTTGGTGCGCCCGGTGACGCGGCAGATCTGCGTGGCGAAGTCGGCGTAATGCTGGGTGCTGCCCCACAACAGGAAGATCAGGTGCACCGGGTCGACCGGGTCCATTTTACCGGCGTCGATCCAGGCCTGGAACACGCCCGCACGGCCCTGGAACCAGGCGCGATAGTCCTGGTTGAAATACTCGGTCAGGCACTCACCGCCACTGATGACTTCCATGGCGAATATTCGCGAAGCTTGCGGCTGGCGGCGGGAGAACTCCATTTTGGCGCGAATGTAACGGGTCAAGGCCTCGGTCGGATCATCCTCGGCGGTGAGGGTGTTGAAGGTGCTGTCCCACAACTCGATGATGTTGCTCAGCACCGCCACGTACAAACCAAGTTTGTTGGTGAAGTAGTAATGCAGGTTTGCCTTGGGCAGCCCGGCGTTCTGGGCGATGGTGTTCATGCTCGTGCCTTTGTACCCGTGACGGGCGAACTCGTCTTCGGCGGCTTTGATGATGGTCTCTTCGTTCTTCTGACGAATGCGGCTGACGGGTTTTCCGCCGTGGGCTGGGACTTCAAAGGTCATAGGCACTTCCGAACAGGTAGGTGGGTGCAGCCAGTGCGTTGATAGCGTAAAACCGAAACCACCACAACCCTGTAGGAGCTGCCGAAGGCTGCGATCTTTTGATCTTGATTTCAAGGATCAAAGGATCGCAGCCTTCGGCAGCTCCTACAGGGGAGGATTGTTCAGCGTGTCGCGGCCAGGCTCTCGAGAAAACTCTCCAGCACCAGATGCGGGCGACGGCCCTTGCGTGTGACCGACGCCAGGCTCAGGTCATAAAAGCGTGCTTTCGGTTTCAGCGCGCGCAGACGACCTTGCTGAACCCAGAGGCTGGCATAGTGATCCGGCAGATAACCGATATAGCGCCCGGTCAGGATCAGGAACGCCATACCCTCGCGGTCCGAGGCACTGGCGGTGCAATTGAGCGCCTGGTAGTGGGCCTGGATCTCCGCCGGCAAGCGGAAGGTGGGGGCGATGGCGTCCTGACTGTTCAGGCGCTCGTCGTCCAGTTGTTTGTCGTCGACATAAAACAGCGGATGGCCGACCGCGCAGTACAACAGAGATCGCTCGCTATACAGCGGTTGATATTCCAGTCCGGAAAGCGCGCTGGCCTGCGGCACCACGCCGACGTGCAGGCGACCGTCGAGCACGCCTTGTTCGACCTCATTGGGCGCGATCATGCGGATCTGGATCTGCACGTCCGGGCCGCGCTCTTTCAACTGCGCGAGGGCATGGGTGATGCGCATGTGGGGCAGGGTGACCAGGTTGTCCGTCAGGCCAATGATCAATTCGCCACGCAAGTGCTGGTGCAGGCCGTTGACCTCGGTGCGGAAGCTTTCCAGCGCACTCAACAGTTGCAACGCCGATTGATAGACCTCGCGGCCTTCTTCGGTCAGGGAAAAACCGGCGCGTCCCCGTTGGCACAGGCGCAGGCCGAGGCGTTGCTCCAGATCGCTCATCTGCTGGCTGATCGCCGAGCGACCGATGCCCAGCACGGTTTCCGCCGCGGAGAAGCCGCCGCATTCCACCACGCTGCGAAAGATCCTCAGCAGGCGAATATCAAAGTCGCTGACCTGGGCCAGCGGATCGGGACGGCGAGTGCTCATGCGGGTTACTCAAAAGTTTAGTGAATGGCTGACTGAACATTAGAAGAGTTGCATTTCACCGACTTTATCCCCGTGGCAATTTAGCTGCAACAACGGTTTTCAATCCTTACGCCGCTTATTGCCTTGCGAGGTTTTGCCCATGAACTTGCCTGAAAACGCCCCGACTTCGCTGGCCAGCCAGCTCAAGCTCGATGCTCACTGGATGCCTTACACCGCCAACCGTAACTTCCAGCGCGACCCGCGCCTGATCGTTGGCGCCGAAGGCAGCTGGCTGACCGACGACAAGGGCCGCAAGGTGTATGACTCGCTGTCGGGCCTGTGGACCTGTGGCGCCGGCCACACCCGCAAGGAAATCCAGGAAGCGGTCGCCAAGCAACTGGGCACGCTCGATTACTCGCCAGCCTTCCAGTACGGTCATCCGCTGTCGTTCCAGCTGGCCGAGAAAATCACCGACCTGACCCCGGGCAACCTGAACCACGTGTTCTTCACCGACTCGGGCTCCGAGTGCGCTGACACCGCGGTGAAGATGGTCCGTGCCTACTGGCGCCTGAAAGGCCAGTCGACCAAGACCAAAATGATCGGTCGTGCCCGTGGCTACCACGGTGTGAACATCGCCGGCACCAGCCTCGGCGGCGTGAACGGCAACCGCAAACTGTTCGGTCAGGCGATGATGGACGTCGACCACCTGCCGCACACCCTGCTGGCAAGCAACGCCTACTCTCGTGGCATGCCGGAGCAGGGTGGCATTGCCCTGGCTGACGAACTGCTCAAGCTGATCGAACTGCACGATGCGTCGAACATCGCGGCGGTATTCGTCGAGCCATTGGCCGGTTCCGCTGGCGTGCTGGTTCCGCCACAGGGTTACCTCAAGCGTCTGCGTGAAATCTGCGACCAGCACAACATCCTGCTGGTGTTCGACGAAGTGATCACCGGTTTCGGCCGTACCGGCACCATGTTCGGCGCCACCACCTTCGGCGTGACCCCGGACCTGATGTGCATTGCCAAGCAAGTCACCAACGGCGCGATCCCGATGGGCGCGGTGATTGCCAGCTCCGAGATCTACCAGACCTTCATGAATCAGCCGACGCCTGAATACGCGGTTGAGTTCCCCCATGGCTACACCTATTCGGCACACCCGGTGGCTTGCGCGGCGGGCCTGGCAGCACTCGACCTGCTGCAAAAGGAAAACCTGGTACAGAGCGTGGCTGAGGTCGCACCGCATTTCGAAAACGCGCTGCATGGCCTCAAAGGCACCAAGAACATTATCGACATCCGCAACTTCGGCCTGGCCGGTGCGATCCAGATCGCACCACGTGACGGCGATGCGATCGTGCGTCCGTTCGAAGCCGGCATGGCGCTGTGGAAAGCCGGGTTCTACGTACGCTTCGGCGGCGACACCCTGCAGTTCGGCCCAACCTTCAACAGCAAGCCGCAGGACCTGGATCGTCTGTTCGACGCGGTCGGCGAAGTGCTGAGCAAGATCGACTGATTTCTCCTTCTATATACCTATAAGCAACGGGCGTCCGGGAACGGGCGCCTGTGGACAACTTTTCAGGAGCTTCCATGAGCGTTATTCCGCATTTGATCAATGGCGAACTGGTGACCGAGAACGGTCGCGCGGTTGATGTGTTCAACCCGTCTACCGGCCAGGCTATTCACAAGTTGCCGCTGGCGACCCGCGAAACCATCCAGAGCGCCATCGACGCGGCCAAGGCTGCATTCCCGGCCTGGCGCAACACGCCGCCGGCCAAGCGTGCCCAGGTGATGTTCCGCTTCAAGCAACTGCTGGAGCAGAACGAAGCACGTATCGCGCAACTGATCAGCGAAGAGCACGGCAAGACCCTGGAAGATGCTGCCGGTGAACTGAAGCGCGGCATCGAGAACGTCGAGTTCGCTTGCGCGGCTCCGGAAATCCTCAAGGGCGAGTACAGCCGCAACGTCGGCCCGAACATCGATGCCTGGTCTGACTTCCAGCCGTTGGGCGTTGTTGCCGGTATCACGCCATTCAACTTCCCGGCCATGGTGCCGCTGTGGATGTACCCGCTGGCGATCGTCTGCGGCAACTGCTTCATCCTCAAGCCGTCCGAGCGTGACCCGAGCTCGACGCTGCTGATTGCCCAGTTGCTGCTGGAAGCCGGCTTGCCTAAAGGCGTACTGAGCGTGGTGCACGGCGACAAGACGGCGGTGGATGCGTTGATCGAAGCGCCGGAAGTCAAGGCGCTGAGCTTTGTCGGTTCGACGCCGATTGCCGAATACATCTACTCCGAAGGCACCAAGCGCGGCAAGCGCGTTCAGGCCCTGGGTGGTGCGAAGAACCACGCCGTGCTGATGCCGGATGCGGATCTGGACAACGCCGTCAGCGCACTGATGGGCGCGGCTTACGGTTCTTGCGGTGAGCGCTGCATGGCGATCTCCGTGGCCGTGTGTGTCGGTGACCAGGTCGCCGATGCTCTGGTGGCCAAACTGGTTCCGCAAATCCAGGGGCTGAAAATCGGTGCCGGTACTTCCTGCGGTCTGGACATGGGCCCACTGGTGACTGGCCAGGCTCGTGACAAAGTCAGCGGTTATGTAGAAGACGGCGTAGCCGCCGGCGCGACGCTGGTGGTGGATGGTCGTGGCCTGACCGTGGTCGGTCATGAAGAAGGCTTCTTCCTGGGTGGTTGCCTGTTCGACAACGTCACGCCAGAGATGCGTATCTATAAAGAAGAGATCTTCGGGCCGGTGCTGTGCGTTGTTCGGGTCAACAGCCTGGAAGAAGCCATGCAACTGATCAACGATCACGAGTATGGCAACGGCACCTGCATCTTCACCCGTGACGGCGAAGCGGCGCGGTTGTTCTGCGACGAGATCGAAGTCGGCATGGTCGGCGTCAACGTACCGTTGCCGGTGCCGGTCGCCTATCACAGCTTCGGCGGCTGGAAGCGTTCGCTGTTCGGCGACCTGCATGCCTACGGCCCGGATGGCGTGCGTTTCTACACCCGTCGCAAGGCCATCACCCAGCGCTGGCCGCAGCGTGCGAGCCATGAAGCTTCGCAGTTCGCGTTCCCTAGCTTGTAAGTAGAAGGGCGTAGAAGGCCGACCCATTGGGTCGGCCTTTTTGTTTTAGAGGCTTTTTTGATCTATATGACAGATTTGTGAAAATCAGTGCTTGACGGCAGATTCTGGAGGCCTATAATTCGCCCCACTTCCGGCGCAGTCGAAACGAAAAACTCCTTGATAAACAAAGAGTTACGCAGTTTTCGATAGCGGGTTGCTTCAGGTCATCGAAGCCGAAAGGAAGTTGAAAAAGAGGTGTTGACAGCAGCGAGTAACGCTGTAGAATTCGCCTCCCG
>NZ_PYUK01000017.1:0-146832 GCF_003097365.1 Pseudomonas sp. B1(2018) | reverse complement strand
CTTTATCGGCGCTTGGGTGAAAGGAGGAGGGGCGAAATCTCCCACGGATCTGTACTGCGCTAACAGTCAGAATCGGGCTTTGTCCCTCCTCCTCCCTTCAAGTCCTACCATACAAGCGGGCTTGCTCCGGGCGGCGATCCGACGAAGGCGGTGTGTCATTCGACATTGAGGTGACTGACACAACGCCTTCGCGAGCAAGCCCGCTCCCACATTATTTGTTGTCAGGCCCACTCAAGCGCAGGCAAACCAAAGGCGTCCGGCTCGAACGCCTTCAACGTACGAAGAATGCCATCGGCGTGTGCGTACCGGGCGTCGGCCATTGCCGCATCCGGAATCGCAATCGCCGTCATCCCCGCCGCTTTCGCCGCGGTGACACCAAAGGGCGAATCCTCGAACACCAGGCAATCCTCGGGCGCGACGCCCAGACGCCGCGCCGCCGTCAGGAAGATGTCCGGCGCCGGTTTGGCCGCCCCCACTTCGGGGTCATCGGCGGTGACGATGAAGTCGAACAAGGTGAACCAGTCGCGGTGCAGGGTGGTTTTCTGACCGAACGACTGGCTCGATGAACTGGTACCCACGGCAATGGGAATGTTGTTGGCCTTCAGATGCCGTACCAGTTCCTGTGCGCCAGGCATTGCTTGCGCTGTAGGAAAACGCTCGCGCATCAGCGGCTCGCGGATCACCAGGAACTCTTCGGCGGTAATCGGCAGGTCGAGCGCTTCAACCACATAGCGCGCCAGATCCCCTGCGCCCCGGCCAATGATGTTCTGCTTGATGCTCCAGTCGAACGTTCGGCCGTAGCGCGCAGCGATGATGGACGTGACTTCGGTGTAGATGCCCTCTGTATCCAGCAGCAAGCCGTCCATATCGAAAATCACGGCCTTGATCGGGCCGAATGGTTTGAGCGGTGCATTCATCGCATCTGATCCGTTTTCCAAGGCATCCCGGGCGGCGCAGGTGAGGCCCGCACCCGAATGGATTAAAGGATTCAGCAGCATAACGAGCGCGGCTGTCTCAGAGCAACGATGAAATCCCGATCCACGCCGAATGGCGCTCGTGATTTAGCGATTCGCCCTACATCAAATGCCTACTTTCCCGACTTCTTTCCTTGAAGATCCTCCGCAGAGTCTCACGTCCTACATTCCGCCAAGCGAAAGTATGCAGATGTTCGATCCCCAAAAGGTATTGGCCTGTCACGCCAGCGGCCCCCTGACACAGGTGCACAGGTTCGCCACCAGTATCAAGCGCACCGCCCCCCACAACGGCCCGGTGTCGATGGTCACCGGTGAAGTATCACTGACACTCACGGACGGCACCCTCGACGGGATCTTGCCGTTCGACTTCACCCGACTCTATCGCACCCGTGCCGTCGAACTCGACAGCGGGCTCGGTTTCGGCTGGCGGCACTCGCTGTGCCAGCATCTGGAATTCCACGGCGAGCAGGTGCTGTGGATCGACGCCGAAAACCGACGCACGGCATTTCCATGGCCGACGACGGCGCGCCCGATGATCCGTAACAGACTGTCGCGGGCGGCGATTTACCTCGGCGAAGAACCGGGCGAACTGATCCTCGCCCAGGCCGGCGACGCGGCGCGTTTCTTTCATTTCCGCGACGGCCGACTGACCGCGATCAGCGACGCCTACGACAACCGCCTGACGGTACAGCGGGACGGCCTTGAGCGGATTCAGCGCCTGGACAACGGCGCCGACCGTGCCTTGCTGTTGCGTTATGACCTCAAGCACCTGGTGGCCGTCGACTATCAGGTGTTTCAGCGCTGCGGGCCCGAGGCGCACACCTGGCGCACCGAACAGACACTGGCCAGCTACCGCTACGACGCCCGCCAGCGTCTGGTCGAGGTGACCAACGCCGTGGGTGACAGCGAGCGGTATGACTACGACGAGCAGCACGTGATCCTGCAACGGCAACTGGCGGGCGGCGCGAGTGTCTTCTGGGCGTGGGAACGCTCCGGCAAGACCGCCCGCTGCATCCATCATTGGGCCTCGTTTGCGCAGATGGAGGCGCGTTACGTCTGGGACGATCAAGGCACCGTGACGGTGAACAACGCCGACGGCAGCCAGGAGGTTTACGTTCATGACCCATACGCGCGATTGGTGCGCCACATCGGGCTGGACGGCGGCGAGCAGCACAAGGCCTACGACAATCTGGGCCGATTGATCTTCGAGCAGGACGCCCTCGGCGCCGTCACCCAATACCATTATGACGAAGCCGGGCGACTGATCGCGCTGCATGCGCCGGATGAGGCGCCCACGTCCTACAAGTATCGCCACGGTTTCCTGCACGCCCGCACCCGAGGTCGGGCGACGTGGAGCTACCAGCGCAATGCCCAGGGAGACATCACTGCCGTCACCGATCCCGATGGACAGATCACCCACTATTCCTACGACTCGCTGGGACGCTTGCTGACGATCCGGCTTCCAGACCGGAGCATTCACCGGTTTGCCTGGAACGTCCTGGGACAGTTGCTGGAAGAAACCTTGCCCGATGGTTCCCAGCGCATGTTTTCCTACGATGCGCTGGGGCGGCGGATGACCGGGCAGGACGAACACGGTGCCATCACCCGTTATGAGTGGGATGCCGTAGGTCGACTGAACCGGACCACGCTGCCCATGGGGGCCTGCCGTGCCTGGCGCTACAACGCCTACGGCCGGATCACCGCCGAGACCGACGAACTGGGACGGGTAACCCGTTACGAATACGCCGACGAGCTGCACTTGATCAGCCGTCGAATCAACTCCGATGGCAGCGTGCTGAAGTACCGCTACGACCATGCGCAATTGCTGCTGACCGAGATCGAAAACGAGGTGGGCGACACTTACCATCTGGACTACACGCCGGGAGGATTGATCCGACAGGAAACCGCCTTCGATGGGCGTCGTACCACTTACAGCTACGACCTCAATGGCCAATTGCTGGAGAAAACCGAGTTTGGCGAGGATGGTTCGCAACGGGTTACCGGCTATCAGTGTGACAGCGCCGGGCGGTTACGGGTCAAAACCTTGCCCGATGGGGTCCGGGTCGAGTACCGCTACGACACGCTCGGGCGACTGGTCAGCGTCGATGACGGCCAGGATTCTCCGTTGCAGTTCGAATACGACCTTCAGGACCGATTGATCACCGAGCATCAGGGCTGGGGCACCCTGCGTTACGACTACGACGTCTGCGGTCGGCTCAAGTGCCTGCGCCTGCCGGACGCCTGTATCCTCGTCTACCACCACGCCAAGGGAGGCGCCCTCACGGCCATCGACCTCAACGGCACACCCCTGACCCGCCATCGTTTTGTCGGCGGGCGCGAACAGCAGCGCCAACAGGGCCTTCTGCTCAGCGAATACGCCTACGACGCCCAAGGCCGCTTGCAGGCCCATGTCATCAGCCAAAAACAACGGCCGCAGTACCGCCGCGAGTATGCCTACAGCGCCAAGGGCAATCTCTTGAAGGTTATCGACAGCCGCCACGGTTCACGCCGCTATCAATACGATGCACTCGACCGCCTGACCGGCGTACGTCACGCCCGTGACCAGTGCGCAGAGCACTTCACCCACGACCCGGCCGGTAACCTGCTGATCCACGGGCGTCCCGGCCCATGTGTGTTTCAGGGCTACCGCCTGCAGCGCAGTGGCAGTGGCAGTGGCAGTGGCAGTGACAATGACGGCAGTTACTACGACTACGACGCCTTCGGCAATCTGATCCGCGAACGCCGCGGCCTGCCGCCCCAGGTCACCGAATACACCTACGACAGCCAGCACCGCCTGATCGGCGTCAGTTCCCCGGACGGTAAAAGTGTCAGTTATCGCTACGATGCTTTCGGCCGGCGCATCCATAAAATTGTTGACGGCTACACCACGCATTACTTCTGGCAAGACGAACGGCTGATCGCCGAAAGCGGCCCCCGGCACTACCGCAGCTACATCTACGAAAGCAGTGAACGCAGTGAACCCGGTAGCTTCCGCCCGCTGGCGCTGCTCGACGGCAAAGGCCGGGCACACGCCTGCCCGTACTACTTTCAACTCGACCACCTCGGCACCCCGCAGGAACTGACCGGCCACGGCGGTGCGATTGTCTGGTCGGCCCAATACAGCGCCCACGGCAAACTCCGCGAGTCGAGCCGCGAACGGCTCGAACAACCCTTACGGTTTCAGGGGCAATACTTCGACGCTGAGAGTGGCCTGCACTACAACCGGCATCGCTATTACCATCCGGATTTCGGTCGTTTTCTGACGCCGGATCCGCTCAGGCCGGGCGGTGGATTGAACCCGTATCGGTACACGCGCAACCCGACGGGGTGGGTGGATCCGCTGGGATCGGGCGACCCCCTCGGATCGATTCGCTCAGGAAGCATTCAAGCCCCGGATGCCCTCACCGCCGCTTCGAAGTAGCCGGCTCTGCCGAGCCATCGGTATCTGCATCGCGCCGATCGTGCGGATCTGCCTCGACATTCTCGACATTCTCGTCGCTCGGCACTTGCTCCACGCCGACCTCGTCGTCCGGCGGTCGTTGGTCGCGGCTCAAGGAGTCGGTAGGTGACGGCAGCGGATACTCCGGCGTTTCATCATCGTCGAAGGCCTTTGGCTCAGTGTTCATATCGCACCTCTCATCTGACCTCAAGCGCAGGTCATGACATATCGAGGACTGCGCGATGGACGCGTTCGACCCGGTAGACGATCGGTTGATTCGGCAACAGGACTCAATCAGTCTTCGTCCTCTTCCTCATCATCAAACTCGATATTTCCCACATCGCCTGCGTCATCAGCATCGTTAAGTGGCACCGTCGCATCATCCATCAGCGACCCCGGATCTTCATTGCCGGGATCGTTGATGGATGGCTGTGCGCTTGGGTCTTTGTCTTCCGTGTCTTCGGATTCCAGAGTCATGGTGTGTCTCACTCAATCAGTGATGCTTTTTGTGGTGCTTGTTCGAGTGTTTATGTCCGCCGCCGGAATGGGAATGGCCACTGCCATCCCCCAGATCATTGCCGATCGCACCGCCGGCTGCGCCACCAAGACCGGCACCGATGGCCGATCCGGTCGAACCGCCAAGACTGTTGCCGACTACCGATCCACCCGCGGCGCCCAAACCACCGCCTACCGCCGCTTCGGTGCGATTGTGCTTGGGCGCGGCAACAGCACTGCCGGCCGCTCCGCCGACACCCGCACCAATCGCTGCGCCAGTACTGCCACCCACCTGGCCTCCGACCACGTTGCCCAGCACCCCACCAAGACCACCGCCCACCGCGGCATCTCCGTTACCGCCTGCCAGCGCCACTTGGGAGAGCAGCAATCCAAAAACAATCGCAGGCAACATCAATCGTCGAGTCATCGGGCTTGCGTTCTGTTTGCCGTCGGTCTTCGGGTTCATGGCACGCCTCGCATTCTTCAGGGGTATGGAAGATTTGAGCCGTTGCGGCGGGAATCGTTCAGATATGAAAAAGCCCGGCATCAAACCGGGCTTTTTCACATCTGGATCAGCATCAATGACGTTTGTGACCGTTGGCCAGGTTGCTGCCAACGCCGCCGCCCAATGCACCACCCAGGCCGGCGCCGATGGTGGCACCGGAATTGCCACCCAGGCTTTTACCGATCACCGAACCACCGGCTGCGCCGACACCGCCACCGATGGCAGCGCTGGTGCGATGACCTTTTTTGGCGGCAACTGCGCTGCCCGCCGCGCCAGCAACGCCCGCACCGATCACTGCGCCAGTGCTGCCGCCCATTTTCTGGCCGACCACGTTACCCAATGCGCCGCCCAAGCCACCACCCAGCGCGGCAGTACCGTCACCAGCCATTGCACCTTGAGCAACCAGAAGCCCCAGAACCAGAGCGGGCAGTGTTAAACGCATGACAAAAACCTCAAAAAATAGGGGTACACAAAAAGGAGGCGAGATTGAATGCTTTTGCGCGGATAGAGTCCAGCACGCCGGTCCAACTTCGCGATTGGCGACGGTTGGACAGCAATTTTGAAAAAGGTTTTACGACGGGCAAAAAAAAGCCCGCTGGGGAAACGGGCCAGGTGTTGCTTTCTAACGGATGAGTCGAGACTACGGAGCGTGCTGTGAAAAGTTTGTGAAAGAGCTCCACTTTAAAAAACTTGTCATGAAACCCTTTCAGGCATGAAAAACCCCGTTAAATGACGGGGTCTGCCTGTGTTCGCCTACTTCCTGACCGGTGCTGTCACCTTGGGCAGGAACTTGCCCTTCAGGACCCGGCACGCCCTGGTCTTGATCTTGTCGACCTCTGTCTGGTCTTCGCCGAAACTGGCCACATACTGGGTCTGGCCACACTGTACGCAATTGTTGATCGGAAATTCTGCGCCATCGTCCTCGATATACGGATCAGCCATCTCTTCACCCCTTTCAAAGAGCGCGGTCGACACCGGCAAGCCCTTTGCCTGAAAAATATCGACCGCCAAGGTTTTTCAGACTAGCCGGTCACTAATGGACTTTCCGTTCGAATTTCCGTGTGACCGACGAATGGCTGCGATCCCTCATCGCAACTTGACCGCTGTCCCGGTCACAAACACGACGACCATCCCGCCCTTGCCGGCCGGCATGCTGATCTCATAGTCAAGGCCCACCACTGCGTCCGCCTGAAGCGCCCGTGCCCGCTCCTTGATCTCATCGGTGGCCTGAATGCGTGCTTCCTTCAACGCTCGCTCCAGCGTCTGGGAGCGCCCGCCGAAAAAGTCGCGCATCCCGGCAAACACGTCACGAACAACGTTGATCCCTTGCACTGACTCGGCACTGACGATGTCCAGGTAGGCGGTAATTTGCCGGCCTTCAATAGAGTGGGTTGTGGTGGTGATCATTGCTGTTTATTCCTGTTCAGATATTCGGCCAGCGCATCAAACGCCGGCAAAGTCACGGGGTCATTGGCCGAGTTGCTGGCCACCGGATGTGATGCGTAACGGACGATGACCATCTCGGCCTTCGGGTCGACATAGATACGCTGCCCGTGAACCCCGCGCGCCATGAACGCCCCGCCCTCCTTGTCCGTCACCCACCACATCGACCGGTAACTCCAGTCTTTGAGCAATGTGTACCCCGCCTTGGCGAAAGCCTGTTTATCGGCACCAGCACGGATATCGGCAATCACGGCCTCAGGCACGATCTGCTGACCATTGAACCGACCGCCGTTACGCAGCATCTCGCCAAACCGCGCCAAATCCCGAAGCCCCGTATTCAGGCCACCACCGGCGAACGGCGTGCCGATGGAGTCCACGGTGAAATAGGCGTCCTGTTCGGCGCCCAATCGACTCCAGATTTGCTCCGACAGCAGTTGCGCCACATTGCGTCCGGTGGCGCGGGCAATGACCCAGCCCAGCACATCGGTGTTGACGGTTTTGTAGGCAAACGCCTTGCCGTGCTCGCCTTGTGGTTGCACCGTCTGCAGAAACTCGTAGTAACTGCGAGGGCCGTCATAACCCTTGGGTTTTGGCAACGGGCTGCCTGCCCTGGCATGGGCCCAGACCTCGGCATCCGGGTCCGCGTAGTCCTCGCTGTATTTGAGGCCCGTCGTCATGTCGAGCACCTGCCGTATCGTGGCGCCACCAAACGCGGAGCCCTTCAGCTCCGGTACATATTCGTCAACCCGTTTGCCAGCATCGATACGCCCTTGCGCCACCAACATGGCGCCCAGCGTGCCGACCACAGACTTGGTCACCGACATCGCGGCGTGTTGACCGTCCGCCTTCAACACACCGAAGTAACGCTCGTAGACGACCTTCCCACGGTGCATCACCACAATGCCATCGGTGTAGGTAGCCGCCAGGGATTGCTCCCAGGTCATCGGCATCTGGGCACCAAGGGGGACGAAACTGATCCTGTCGATGTCGTCGCGCAACGTGGATACCAAGTGAACAGGCGAACCAAGCCCACGCGAAACATTGATCGTCGGCATCAGTTGCCGGAAATTCGAGACGCTCCAGCGCATTGCCGGAAACCGGAAATAGCTGCCGTCTTCAAAACGCACAGTGCGATCAGCGGGAGGTGGAGACCCGACCATCCAGCCCAGCCTGGCGGGGTCGCTGGCTTCGGCGTCGGGAAAGGTTGCAGGAACGGAAGCGAGGGCCAGTGATGACAGGGCGACCATCCCAACAGTCACTATGAACCTGGCGGTACCACTAAAACTGACGCGAGGAGGGAGCATGATGTCGATTCCATTCGAAGAATCCGCACAGTCTAACAGCCGGCTCGCCTTGTTCACTGCTTGCGCGGCCAATGCCAGAGTGCCCTGCTGCTATGCTGAAACATCGGTTCCCTGCGCTGGAGACCATTAGCATGGCGGCAGAAGGCAATCATTCCCCGTTCACTTGCAAGGCTATGGCCTACTCGGCTGCAGGCTTCCTTATTGCCCTGATCATTGCCACAAAGCTGCTCGACACTTACTTCGAGTTGAGGTTGTTGGCAGAGATCAAGGGCTGGCTGCTACGCACATGGAGCTGGCTTCAACTGGAAACGCCAATGCCGAACTGGTCGCTGCTGATGATTATCGGGGCTTTCGTCAGCACCCTGACCTTAGTGATTTACTACTACCGCAGCAACGACGGAGCCTACGGCGAGCTACATGAAATAGAGCGAAAAATTTACAAAAAGAACAACCCACAGTTTCCACAGCTGACAGATAACCAAACGCTGCTGATGGAAGCTTTGGCCTATCACGCAAACTTCAGAAAAGTTGCAAACCTGGACTCGATTTGCAAACTGGTCTCACTCAGCAAGCTGGAAGTTGAAGAGGGTCTGAAGCAACTCCAGGCTAAACGTCTTGTGAATCAAAAAGTGACTCGGGGTACGTTCGGCGCCACCATTTTTGAACTTACCCTGGCAGGTAAGGATTATGCGCAAGAGCGGTTTGAGCTGACGTAGTGGAGACTCGGTAAGTGGCGGGATGTATTGATTGGCACAACTGAAAAAGAAAAACCCCCGCAAACCGTAAGCTTGCGGGGGTTTTCAGAATGTGGCGGTGAAGGAGAGATTCGAACTCTCGATACAGTTTCCTGTATACACACTTTCCAGGCGTGCTCCTTAAGCCACTCGGACACTTCACCGTATCTCTTCAAACATGTTCTGTCTGTCGAGGCGCGCTAATGTAGTCGAAAGCTTTTCCGATGGCAAACATTTTTTTCAGAATTTTCATGCGGTTAACGCGATTCAGCGTTTGCGCTCCCTCCGGGCCATGGCAAACCGGCCAATCTCCGGCTTCGTGCCCTCCTCTATATAGAGGGGAATGCGCAGCAGGCGCGGCGGGCTGCGCCTGGCGGGCGGGCAAAGGGTGACTGGCGGGTCAGTCACGGCGCTTTACCTGGCCTGCGGCGGTGGGTAACGTCTGCCCAACTTTATTGAAAGGAATAGCGTCATGAGTGAGTTGATTTCCTACCATCTCGAAGACGGTATCGCGACCCTGACCTTGAGCAATGGCAAGGTCAATGCCATCTCCCCGGATGTGATTGCCGAGTTCAACGCTGCGCTGGATCGGGCAGTGACTGATCGTGCGGTGGTGATCATTACCGGGCAGCCGGGCATTCTCTCTGGCGGTTATGACTTGAAGGTGATGACGGCGGGTCCTAGAGAAGCCGTGGCACTGGTGACCTCCGGCTCGACCCTGGCCCGCCGTCTGCTGTCGCACCCTTTCCCGGTGATCGTGGCGTGCCCGGGGCATGCGGTGGCCAAGGGTGCATTCCTGCTGTTGTCGGCCGACTATCGCATCGGCGTAGACGGTCCGTTCAGCATTGGCCTGAACGAAGTGCAGATCGGCATGACCATGCACCACGCGGGCATCGAGATCGCCCGTGACCGCCTGAACAAAGTGGCGCTTCAGCGCTCGGTGGTCAACGGTGAGATGTTCAATCCACAAGGCGCCGTGGCTGCCGGTTTCCTGGATGTCGTGGTGTCGGCGGAAGAACTGCAAGTCACGGCACTGGCGGCGGCTCGTCAGTTGAAGAAGATCAACATGACCGCGCACAAGAACACCAAGTTGAAAGTGCGCAAAGCACTGTTGGAGGCCCTGGACAACGCGATCATCCAGGACCAGGAGCATTTGGGTTAAGCCCGGATCTGCTGCAACGAAAAGCCCGACCGTCGCGTCGGGCTTTTTCGTACCTGTCCTGGTTAAACATCTGTGATGGCTCTAGACCGTGCCTGACCCATTAGTCGGAAACATCAGCACAAACATCGGCTATCGCTCACTACTCTGGCAGCAATTGCCGAAAACAGTGCACATCCGTACACTGCGCCACCTTTTGTCCCGGTGGGGCCTGTAAATGCTGTTTTTGTTCCGTATGTCATTGATGGGCCTGCATTTTATCGTGGCAGGCGTGCTGGGTGTAATCCTCGGCCTGTGCCGCCCTTTCAACCCGGACAACAGCCGCCTGTGCGCACGCCTGTATGCGTGGCCAGCCATGTGTATTTTGCGTTTGCGGGTGAAGGCGGAAGTCGGGCCGTTGATGGATAAACCTGACAGCTGCGTGATCGTCGCCAATCATCAGTCCAACTACGACCTGTTCGTGTTTGGCAACGTGGTGCCCCGCCGTACCGTGTGCATCGGCAAAAAGAGCCTGAAATGGGTGCCACTGTTCGGGCAGCTGTTCTGGCTGGCCGGCAATGTGCTGATCGACCGCGGCAATGCGCACAAGGCGCGGCAGTCGATGTTGACCACCACCCACACCCTGCAAAACAAAGACACCTCGATCTGGGTGTTCCCGGAAGGCACGCGCAACCTGGGCGAAGAGTTGCTGCCCTTCAAGAAAGGCGCCTTCCAAATGGCCATTGCCGCCGGGGTACCCATCGTGCCGGTGTGTGTCAGCAGTTACGTCAAACACATGCGATTGAACCGCTGGCGCAGCGGGAAGATCCTGATTCGCTCGTTGCCGGCGATTCCCACCGCCGGATTGAGCCTGGACGACATGCCCCTGCTGATTGCCCAGTGCCGCGAGCAGATGCGTGAATGCATCGAGTCGATGGACCGGCAACTGCAAGCCGCCTGAACAAGAAAACCCGCCTGGTGCGGGTTTTCTTTTGCCTGCGAGACTTTACCGGCGAACTCGGCAGATTTAACTGACTCTCAAACCCCTGCGAGGCTAAGCTGATCGACACTGCCATTGCATTTGTTGCCAATTGAAAGCTGCCAAGAAGAAGTGAATCACCATCATGGGTAGAGTTGTTGCTGCTGCGGTTTATAGCGCCGGTAAGAAAGTCACCAATATCACCCTCGACGAAGGTGCAGCCTGGGCGGCAAAACCCGGGCACTTTGTCTGGATCGGCCTTGAGGAGCCGAACGCCGAGGAACTCTACAACCTGCAACGCCAGTTCAACCTGCACGAGCTGGCCATTGAAGACGCCCTGGAAAAACACAGCCGGCCGAAGCTGGAAACCTTCGGCGATGCGCTGTTCATCGTTACGTACTCGCCGATTCGCAATGAAGGCAAACTCGAGTTCATCGAAACACATATATTTGCGGGCAAGGGTTACATCATTACTGCACGCAACGGCCATTCGGCTTCCTACGCCTATGTCCGACAGCGCTGTGAGGCACGTCCGATTCTGCTGGAGCACGGAGAAGATTTCGTACTTTACGCCATCCTCGACTTTGTCATCGAAAACTACCAGCCAATGGGTGAAGCCATCCATGCTGAAATCGATGAGCTGGAACGCAACGTACTTTGCAGTGCACTGAATGAGCATGACATTCAGAAACTTCATGGCTTGCGCCGGGATGTCTTGCGCCTGCGTCGTTACGCGGCGCCGATGGTGGAGATTGGCGAGGAACTGCAAAAGCTGAGTTTCCCGTTCATCGACAAGAACATGCGTCCGTACTTTCGCGATGTGCAGATCCATGTAACGCGGCAGATGGAAGACCTGACAACCCTGGCGGATATTGCCAGCCAGACGATTGAGGTCGGGGTGCTGCTGGAGGCCTCTCGCCAGAGCGTGGTGCAACGCAAGTTTGCGGCCTGGGCGGCGATTCTGGCCTTCCCGACGGCGGTGGCGGGCATTTACGGGATGAACTTCCAGAATATGCCTGAGTTGGGCTGGCACTACGGCTATTTCGGGGTGCTGGGGTTTATTACGGTGGGCTGCGTGGGGTTGTGGGCGAGTTTCAAGAAATCGGGCTGGCTGTAGGAGCGAGCTCGCTCGCGAAAAACCTGAGAGCACCGCGGGCTGTCAGGTTTGGCGCGTTATCGTTCACGACCTTCGCGAGCAAGCCCGCTCCCACATGTTGATCGCATTTCAATGTGGGAGCGGCGGTGCGGCGATCCGACTTGCTCGCGAAGCATTCAGGTTTTAAACAGCCGCCGGCTTGTGCGCGACAAACCGCATCATCCATTCGGCAACCGTGGTGCCGTGGTGCTCCTGCTCCAGGCTCGCAATGCCTTTGGAGTAGATCTGCTGGCCCAGCGCATCCTGACGAATCTCCAGCAGGGCGCGGGAGTAGTCGTGGATAAATTCCGGATGCCCCTGGAAGCACAGCACCTGGTCGTTGATGTGATAGGCGGCATAGGGGCAGAAATCGCTGGAGGCGATGACCGTGGCGTTTTCCGGCAGCGACGTGACCTGATCCTGGTGGCTGATCAGCAGTGTCAGTTCCTCGCGTACAGGACTCATCCATGGAGCCTTGGCGGCCAGTTTGTAGTTGTGGGTGCCGACACCCCACCCCTGGGTCGCACGCTCGCTCTTGCCACCGAGCAGCAATGCCAGCAACTGATGACCGAAGCAGACGCCGAGCAACTTGTCGCCACGCTCGTAGCGGGTCAACAGGTACTTCTTGAGGGTTTCGATCCACGGGTCGGTGCCGAAGGAGTCGGCCTTGCTGCCCGTCACCAGGTAGGCGTCGAATGTCAGGTCGTCGCTTGGGTATTCACCCTGCACCACGTTGTAGACGGTGAACTCGGCGGCAATCGGCTGCTGCGAAAACAGGTGTTTGAACATCTGCCCGTAGCCCTGATATTGGTCAACCAATTCCGGACGCAGGTGGTCGGTTTCCAGAATGCAGATGCGTAACGACATAAAAAATACCTGACACGTGATGGGAATAATGCACACCCCAGAGCCTGCCTCGAAACACGGTGACAAGGCAAGCCCCGAAATGTGTCATCGCGCCCTTAGAAGACCTCCCCTTTCGCCGCTTTTTCCAGGAGCAGCGCAGGCGGCGCGAACCGTTCGCCATATTGCTTGGCCAGGTACTGGGCGCGGGCGACGAAGTCCTGTACGCCGTACTGGTTGATGAACTGCAGTGCACCGCCGGTCCAGGCGGCGAAACCGATGCCGAAGATCGAGCCGACGTTGGCGTCCGCCGTCGAGGTCAACACGCCCTCCTCTACACAACGCACGGTTTCGAGTGCTTGCACGAACAACAGGCGATCACGCACATCCACTGGCGAAATCTGCCCGTCGGCTTTCTCGAAGCGTTTTTTCAACTCCGGCCACAGGTGTTTCTGGCCGCCCAGCGGATACTCGTAGAAACCGCCACCGGCCGCCTTGCCCGGACGCTTGAACTCATTGAGCAGCAAGTCGATGACGGCAAACGCAGGATGTTCTGTCAGCGGCTTGCCTTCTGCTTGCAGGTCCTTGGCCGTTTGCAGGCGGATATGGCTCATCAGGCTGAGGGAAACTTCGTCAGAGATCGCCAGCGGTCCTACAGGCATGCCGGCCTTGCGTGCTTCAGTCTCGATCATCGCCGCACTCACACCTTCGCCCAGCATGGCAATGCCTTCGTTGGTGAAGGTGCCGAACACCCGCGACGTGAAGAAACCGCGGCTGTCGTTGACCACAATCGGGGTTTTCCTGATTTGCAGGACGTAATCGAATCCACGGGCCAGGGTTTCGTCGCTGGTGTTGGCACCCTTGATGATTTCCACCAGCGGCATTTTTTCCACGGGGCTGAAAAAATGCAGGCCGATGAACTTGCTCTGATCGGGCACGGCGCACGCCAGGCCGCTGATCGGCAAGGTCGAGGTGTTGGACGCGATCACCGTGTCCGCGCCGACGACCTTCTGCGCGGCCAACGAGACTTTGGCCTTGAGGTCACGATCCTCGAACACCGCCTCGATGATCAGGTCGCAACCGGCCAGGTCAGCATCGTTTTCGCTGGTTTGAATGCGCTCCAGCACCGCGTCACGTTGCTCGATGCTCATTTGTCCGCGAGCGACTTTCTTGTCCAGCAGCGCTGCCGAATGCGCCTTGCCCTTCTCGGCTGCGGCGAGGTTGATGTCCTTGAGTACCACATCGATACCCGCGGACGCGCTGACAAACGCGATACCGGCGCCCATCATCCCGGCGCCGAGCACGCCGACCCTGCGGGTGACATAAGGCGCAAAACCTTGCGGCCGCGAGCCGCCGGCGTTGATTTCGTTGAGCTGGAACCAGAATGTACCGATCAGGTTTTTCGAGACCTGGCCGGTGGTCAGCTCGGTGAAGTAGCGGGTTTCGATCAGGTGCGCGGTGTCGAAATCCACCTGCGCGCCCTCGACCGCTGCGCAGAGGATTTTCTCCGGCGCGGGCATCGTGCCCTGGGTTTTGCTGCGCAGGATAGACGGGGCAATCGCCAGCATCTGCGCGACTTTCGGATTCGACGGTGTGCCACCCGGAATCTGATAGCCCTTCACATCCCAGCGTTGTACCGCCACCGGGTTGGCCAGAATCCACGCCCGCGCCTTGGCCAGCAGATCTTCGCGGTCGGTCGCCAACGCGTCGATCAAGCCTGCCTGCAATGCCTGTTGCGGCCGCACCTTCTTGCCTTCCAGCAGGTACGGCAGGGCTTTTTCGATCCCGAGCATGCGTACCATGCGCACCACGCCACCACCACCCGGCAGCAGGCCGAGGGTGACTTCCGGCAGGCCGAGTTGCACCGCAGGATTATCCAGCGCCACCCGGTGATGGCAGGCCAGGCAGATCTCCCAGCCGCCGCCGAGTGCCGCGCCGTTGATCGCCGCAACCACCGGTTTGCCGAGGGTTTCCAGGGTGCGCAACTGCCCCTTGAGGGTCAGCACCATGTCGTAGAATGCTTTGGCTTCGGGCTTGCCGACCTTGATCAACTCATTGAGGTCGCCGCCGGCAAAGAAGGTTTTCTTGGCCGACGTGATGATCACACCGACGATGTTGTCCTTCTCGCCCACCAGGCGCGCGACGCAGTCGGCCATGGCCTCGCGATACACCGCGTTCATGGTGTTGGCGCTCTGGCCCGGCAGGTCGATGGTCAGGACGACAATGCGGTCCTGGTCTTTTTCGTAACGAATGGCTTCGCTCATAACGGGATTCCTTGAAGTCCGGGCTCAGAGGCGTTCGATGATGGTGGCAATGCCCATGCCGCCGCCGACACACAGGGTCGCGAGGCCATATCGCAGCCGTCGGGCTTCCAGTTCATCCAGCAGCGTGCCGAGAATGGCGCAACCGGTGGCGCCCAGCGGGTGGCCCATGGCGATGGAACCGCCGTTGACATTGACCTTGTCCGGGTCGACCGCCATGTCCTTGATGAATTTCAACACCACCGAAGCGAACGCCTCGTTGACCTCGAACAGGTCGATGTCTTCGACCCGCAGCCCGGCCTTGGCCAACGCCTTGCGGGTCGCCGGCGCCGGGCCGGTGAGCATGATGGTCGGGTCGGTACTGGTGACCGCCGTGGCGACAATCCGCGCCCGCGCCTGCAGCCCCAACTCCCGGCCCTTGGCTTCGGAGCCGATGAGCATCAACGCCGCGCCATCGACAATCCCGGAGCTGTTGCCCGGAGTGTGAACATGATTGATCCGTTCGACATGGCTGTAGACCCGCAGCGCGGTGGCATCGAACCCCATCTGCCCCATCATCTCGAAACTCGGCTTGAGCTTGCCCAGGCCTTCCAGGGTCGATTCGGCGCGGATGAACTCATCGTGATCGAGCAGGATGATGCCGTTCTGGTCCTGCACCGGCACCAGCGACTTGTTGAACGAACCGTCGGCCCGCGCCCGCGCTGCCTTCTGCTGGGAATGCAGGGCGTAGGCATCGACGTCCTGACGGCTGAAGCCTTCAAGAGTGGCGATCAGGTCGGCACCCACCCCTTGCGGCGTGAAATGGCTGTGCAGGTTGGTCGCCGGGTCCAGCGCCCAGGCGCCGCCATCGCTGCCCATCGGCACCCGAGACATCGACTCGACACCACCGACCACCACCAGG
The DNA here is from genome assembly GCF_003097365.1 of Pseudomonas sp. B1(2018). Lineage (NCBI taxonomy): Bacteria > Pseudomonadati > Pseudomonadota > Gammaproteobacteria > Pseudomonadales > Pseudomonadaceae > Pseudomonas > Pseudomonas sp. B1(2018). The sequence goes on along the minus strand of NZ_PYUK01000017.1, from coordinate 130,681 downwards.
TCCTCGAAGCCGGAACGCACTTTCATTGCGCCGAGGTTGACCGCCTCCAGCCCCGAAGCGCAGAAACGGTTGATTTGTACCCCCGCCACACTGACATCCCAATCGGCCACCTGGGCGGCGGTCTTGGCGATGTCAGAACCTTGATCGCCAATCGGCGTCACGCAGCCGAGCACGACGTCATCGACCTGGCTGGTGTCCAGCGCCGTGCGCTGCTGCAGCGCGCTGAGCAAACCGGCCACCAGGTTCACCGGTTTGACACTGTGCAAGGCGCCGTCGGCCTTGCCTTTGCCACGGGGCGTGCGTAATGCGTCGAAAATCAATGCTTGGGTCATGACGTCCTCGAACCGCAGTGCAGGAGAGTAAAGGCAGAGTGCCCACTCTTGGCCCGAGCCGCGTTTGATTCAATGACCGCAGCGCTCACAGATGTTGACGCACACGCTCAGACGGACGGTCGTGAACGAGCGGATTAACCGATTCAGGACACCAAGCTGTCTAGCCAACGGGCGGCAAAGAAGCTGGCAATAGGCCTCATACCTTTTTTAAAGCGAATCGTGACAACACCATACGAAATGGATCTAAACCAAGCGCTGCGCGGGCTCTAAGGTGAACTTGTACGAAGTTGTCGTCGGGTTTTGCCGAGGCGCTCGTCACTACAGGAAGTGCAACGCGCTGCCATCATGGAGCTATGCAGGCAGGCATCAGGAAATAACAATAAAGGCGGTCAAGCCATGTTCAAACAATCGAAAGTACGTCAAGCCGGGCTCATCCTTTTTGCCACCACGCTGTTGTTGATACTGCCGAACCTGACCAAGGTCATCGGCTAGTCGCGTCCAAGAGATACGGCGTCACAGTTTTTGAATTGCCACTATCAAAATGTGACTGGCCCGCTACCCGGGCCAGCGTGGCTGTGCCACCCTTCATGGCACTTCCACGACAAGGACGGCAATCACTTTGAAAATGCTCATTCTGCTCGGGGCCCTGCTGTTTGGCTCGCCCCTTTATGCCGCACAGCTGAATCTGGAGCTGGGCGCGAACAGTCGCACCTGGCAGACGGAGGAATTGCTCAAGCATCCCCAGGTGCAAACCCTCAATATCAGCAACGACGTTTCCTACAAAAGGGACATGAGCTACCGCGCCGTGCCTCTGTCCGCCCTGTTGGCCGGCATCAAGCCTGACGACCACCTGCAAGCCGTCGCCCTGGATGGCTTTGCCGCCGAGATGGCCGCCGCGCCGTTGCTCAATACCCAAGGGGCACGGGCCTGGCTGGCAATTGAAGACCCGGCCAAACCGTGGCCGGCGCTAGCGGAAGGCAAGCCGGGTGCCGGGCCGTTCTACCTGGTCTGGACCGATCCGCAGGCCGGCAACATCAGCCCCGAGCAATGGCCGTTCCAGGTCGCGAGCATCAAGCGCCTGGCGCCCGTGGCCGAGCGCTTCCCTGCCCTGCTGCCCGATCCGTCCTTGAAGGCCGATGATCCGGTGAACCAGGGTTTTGCGTTGTTCCAGAAGAACTGCCTGGCGTGCCATCGACTCAATGGCGCCGGGGATGCGCAGTTCGGGCCGGACCTGAATATTCCATACAGCCCGACCGAGTACTTCGGCGCGGACTTCCTCAAGCGCTACATTCGCGATCCACAGAGTTTGCGCCAGTGGCCGCAGGCGAAGATGCCCGGGTTCTCGGCCGAGGTGTTGCCGGATGGGGATCTGGGGATGCTGGTGGGGTATTTGCAGCATATGGTCGGGCGCAAGATCAAGCCCTGACTCGCACGCACTGTAGGAGCTGCCGAAGGCTGCGATCTTTTGATTTTGCTTTTAAAAAGACAACGTCAAAAGATCGCAGCCTTCGGCAGCTCCTACAACGGGCGATCCGCGGTATTACTGTTGTTGCACCGAAATCACCGGCGCGGGCGTCGGTGAGACCAGCACCTTCGCGTGCATCTGCTCACACCCGCCGCCCCGGCGCATCCCGCGTACCGGGCAGGCATCCAGGTAATCCAGGCCCACCGCCAGTTTCAGGTGACGCTCCGGCCGGGCCAGTTCGTTGGTCACGTCGAAGCTGTACCAGGCGTCATCCAGCCAGGCTTCGGCCCAGGCGTGGCTGGCCAGGTGTTCGCTGCTTTCGCTGTACAGATAGCCCGACACATAACGTGCAGGAATGCCCAGGCTGCGGGTGCAGGCAAGAAACGCATGGGTATGGTCCTGACAGACGCCGGAGCGTCCGGCAAAGGCCTGGGCCGCGCTGGTGTCCACTTCCGTGGAACCCGGCGTGTAGGTCATATGCTGGTTGAGGCCATGCATCAGATCGATCAACGCCGTGCGATCGCGGCGTTGCTTGCATTGCTTCTCGGCGAACGCACGCAGGGCGGCGTCGGCTTCGGTCAAACGGGTGAAGCGCAGGAACGGCAATGCCGACTGGCTTTCGTGCTCGGCTTCACGCCATTCATCGATATCGACCTGGCCGCGGGCACCGATGATGATCGCCTCGTGGGGCTCGTCCATGGTCAGCACATGCAGGATGTTGCCGAACGGATCGAGTTGCGCCCGCACCGGACGCGGCAGGTCGAGCTGCCAGCTGAGCACGTGCTGGCGCTCGCTGTCGTGGGGCGTCAGCCGCAGGTACTGGATGCTCGCCCGCACCTTGTCTTCGTAGTGATAGGTGGTCTCGTGGCTAATGGAAAGTCTCATGCGGCCTCCAGATAAGAACTGTGAATCGCGTTACCCAACTGGCGCACCAGCGGGATGAACTCGGTCAGCCAGGCGTGCAGGCCTTCTTCGAGAATTTCATGGATGCCGGTGTAGCGCAGGCGCGCGTCCATTTCTGCCGCCAGGCGCTGTGCCGGACGACCGTTGGCCCCCGGCAATTGCGCGAGGATCTGGTCGATTTCTTCGGTGCAGGCACGCAGGGAACGCGGTACATCGGCGCGCAGCAACAGCAATTCGGCGACATGTCGGGCGCCAGGGGCGTCACGGTAGATTTCCGTGTAGGCCTCGAACGACGACAACGCTCGCAACAACGCGCTCCACTGGTAATACGCGTGAGCGGTGCCATCGCTGACCGCTTCGGCCTGGTCGCCGGCCATTTCGTAGCGGGCATCGAGCAGGCGCAAGGTGTTGTCCGCCCGTTCGATGAAGGTCCCCAGACGAATGAAGCGAAACGCATCGTTACGCATGATGGTCCCGTAGGACGCGCCGCGGAACAGGTGGGAACGTTCCTTGATCCACTCGCAGAATCGGCTCATGCCGTAGCGACTGAGGCCCTGCTCGGCGATGCCGCGAATCTCCAGCCAGGTGGCGTTGATGTTTTCCCACATGTCGGCGGTGATGCGCCCGCGCACCGCATGGGCGCTGGCCCGTGCGGCACCGAGGCAGCTGTAGATGCTTGCCGGGTTAGCCGCATCCAGGGCGAAAAAATGCAGCAGCCGTTCGGCATGCAGTTCGCCATGGCGTTCCAGGTAATCGTCCAGGGTGCCGGTGATCAACAGCGGCATGGCCAGTTCGTGCAGACCGTCGCCACGGCCGTCTTGCGGCATCAGCGACAGCGAATAGCTGATGTCGAGCATCCGTGCGAGGTTTTCCGCCCGCTCCAGGTAACGCGACATCCAATACAAATCCGAGGCAGTTCTACTTAACATGGCAGGCTTCCTTTAATCCTCGACCACCCAGGTGTCCTTGGTTCCGCCACCCTGGGAAGAGTTGACCACCAGGGAGCCTTCGCGCAGGGCGACACGGGTCAAGCCGCCGGGCACCACCCGGGTCTCACGACCCGACAGGACAAACGGCCGCAAGTCGATGTGGCGTGGCGCGATACCGTTTTCGACAAAGGTCGGACAGGTCGACAGCGACAGCGTGGGTTGTGCGATATAGGCATGGGGCTTGGCGATGATCCGCGCACGGAAAGCTTCGATTTCCGCCGCCGTCGCCGCCGGCCCCACCAGCATTCCGTAACCGCCGGAGCCCTGGGTTTCCTTGACCACCAGTTCTGGAAGATTGGCCAGCACGTGGGAAAGTTCAGACGGATTACGGCACTGCCAGGTCGGCACGTTCTTCAGGATCGGTTCTTCATCGAGGTAGAAACGGATCATGTCGGTCACGAACGGATACACCGATTTGTCGTCCGCCACCCCCGTGCCGATGGCATTGGCCAACACCACGTTGCCGGAACGGTAGGACGACAGCAGCCCCGGCACGCCGAGCATCGATTCCGGGTTGAAGGCGAGCGGATCGAGGAAGGCGTCGTCGAGACGACGATAAATCACGTCGACCGCTTTCGGCCCGTCGGTGGTGCGCATGAAGACCTTGTCGTCACGCACGAACAGGTCCGCACCTTCCACCAGTTCCACACCCATTTCCCGCGCCAGAAACGCATGCTCGAAGAACGCGCTGTTGAAGCGCCCGGGTGTCAGCACCACCACGCTGGGGTTATCGATGGGGCTTGAGCTTTTCAGGGTATCGAGCAACAGGTTCGGGTAGTGGTCGATGGGCGCGATGCGTTGCGCCGCGAACAGTTCGGGGAACAGGCGCATCATCATCTTGCGGTCTTCGAGCATGTAGCTGACGCCGCTCGGTGTGCGCAGATTGTCTTCGAGCACGTAGTAGGTGCCGTCACCGTCGCGCACCAGGTCGACGCCGGAGATGTGCGAGTAGATATCGCGGTGCAGATCCAGCCCCTGCATCGCCAACTGGTACTGCTCGTTGGCCAGCACCTGCTCGGCCGGAATGATGCCGGCCTTGATGATGCGTTGCTCGTGATACAGGTCGGCGAGGAACATGTTCAACGCCTTGACCCGCTGGATGCAGCCGCGCTCGACGACCCGCCATTCACTGGCGGGGATGCTGCGGGGGATGGTGTCGAAGGGGATCAGGCGCTCTGTGCCCTGCTCGTCCCCGTAGAGCGTGAAGGTAATCCCGGCGCGATGAAACAGCAGATCGGCCTCGCGTCGCCGTTGTGCCAGAAGCTCGTCAGGCGTCTCGGCCAGCCAACGGGCAAACTCCCGATAATGCGGGCGGACCTGGCCGCCGGCATCGTACATCTCATCAAAATAGGTGCGGATCATGCCGTACTCCTTGTCACTCGGACGTCCAGACCTTCGCAAGGCCCGTGCCAGCGGCATAAACGCTTTGATATCAATCAGTTGGATAATCAATGCGCAAGTACCGCACCATTCCTGTGCGGCAATTGCTCCAATCTGATCGCCCCCCGCTTCATTGCAAGGCGTGGTTATCGCCTATCACCAGCATAGCCAGAGATGATTTCACTGCCCGGTAACGGGTGCGGATAATCCAGGCATTCGCTGAAAAGCACACCGAACTTCCCTTTTAGCCGCCTGTTCAGGTGGCTTTTTTTTGCCTTGTTGAAACAAGAGCAAAAGATCGCAGCCTTCGGCAGCTCCTACACAGGGATCGCACACACCCTGTAGGAGCTGCCGCAGGCTGCGATCTTTTGATCTTCAACATCCATAAACGAAAACGGCCAACCCGAAGGTCAGCCGTCATTGCCGGTTGTCACTGTTCATAAGCTTATGCGAGTCGCCCTCGTACCTCCTGTTTCACACCCCAGCCTTCGATGATGCCGCCCAACGGCTCGACCACCGCTTCGAAACCCTGTTCGAAGTCGCCGATGTCGTCGTAGGTGGCATACATGACTTTGCACAACTCCAGCGCCCAGGCGCCATCGTCGCGCACACTGACTTGCGCATCCAGGGATTCACCACGGTGGAAATGACCTGCCGCCCTGCGTGCCCGCTCCTCATCCGGGAAAATGGCGTAGAACTCGATGGGATGAAACCGCGAAAAGTCAAAACCGCCTTCTTTCATGCGGCGCAACACGCTGCTGCTGATGTCTTCTTGATAGGCTGTGCTCATGAAACGTCCTCCTCAAAACGATGGATAGACTTTCCGTACTCCCTCACCCGCAACCGAACAGCGCGAGCGACGGCAACCGATGTGCCGGCGGGAAACAAGCATGGAGCTGACAAGACCAGACCTTAGCGATTCATTCGCTGATCTCGCTTGCAGAGTAGCCTCAAGATAGAGCCTCTGCCAAGGCCTGGATGTGAATGCGACAGGTGCCGTTCAGATTGGAGTAATGCCGAGGATTTGAATGCTGTTCTGGGACTTGAGCTCTTTGACGCTCGCATCGGCGGTCCGCCCTTCCAGATCGTTCAGATCCAGTTCGGCAGCGACAGGAAGAAGCCGGGCCTTGATGAGCTTGGCAGCGCGCTCGTTGTCCGGGCGCTCGGCCCACTCGAAGACCTCGTCGACGGTTTCGCCATGATCATCCACGAAAGTGATTTTCCACTTTTGCATTGATGCCTCCTCGATAAAACCCATGGATGGGCTTACACATATCTGGACTTTGACACCGGGTGATCGTTCAAACGTATTGCGTAGGAGCTGCCGCAGGCTGCGATCTTTTAAAAAGCCAGATCAAAAGATCGCAGCCTGCGGCAGCTCCTACACAGGGGTAGTGCTTTAGTCGTTGCTTGGCTTGTTCACTGCCTGCAACACGTATTGCGGCAGGGCGAACGCGCCGATGTGGATTTCAGGATTGTAGTAGCGCGTGACGATGCCGCTGCCCGTGAAACGCTGTTGCAGGGTTTCGCGAGACAACTTGCGATAAGCGGTATCGGTCGCGCCCCAGGCGAAGGTCATCGAGCCGCCGATGTAGGTCGGCACAGCGGCCTGGTAGAAGTGCCAGTCCGGGAACAGGCTGCGCAGGCGACCGGCGGTCGTCTTCACTTCTTCGATCTGCATGAACGGCGTGCCGTTCTGGGTCACCAGGATGCCGCCTTCGTTCAGGCAGCGGTGGCAAGCCTGGTAAAAGTTTTCCGAGAACAGCACTTCGCCCGGCCCGATCGGGTCAGTGGAGTCGGAAATGATCACGTCGAACTTTTCAGTGGTGGTGGCGACGAAACGCATGCCGTCGTCGATCACCAGGTTCAGACGTGGATCATCGAATGCACCCTTGGAGTGATTCGGCAGGAATTCCTTGCACATGTCGACCACGGTGCCGTCGATCTCGACCATGGTGATGTGCTCGACACTGCGGTGCTTGGCCACTTCACGCAACATGCCGCCGTCGCCGCCGCCGATGATCAGCACGCGCTTGGCGCTGCCATGGGCGAGGATCGGCACGTGGGTCAGCATTTCGTGATAGATGAATTCGTCGGCTTCGGTGGTCTGGATCACGCCGTCCAGCGCCATCACCCGGCCCATGCGCGGGTTCTCGAAGATCACCAGGTGCTGGTGTTCGGTGCGCACTTCGTGCAGCAGTTTTTCCATGCGAAAACGCTGGCCGTAGCCTTCGTAGAGGGTTTCCAGGTAATCGCTGGTCGGGGTGTTGCTCATGGGAAGTGCTCCGATGAATGCGGGTGGCAACGGACGGTTACCCGCCCATGATGGCCATTCGTTCGTCTCGAATGGCCGGGAAAGGCGCGCATTCTACGTCGCGGAACATGACAGGTCGAACCTCTTGATCAGTTCGCCTCAATCCTTGTGGGAGCGGGCTTGCCCGCGATGCAGACGCTGCGGTATGTCAGAGACACCGCGGCGATATCATCGCGGGCAAGCCCGCTCCCACAGGGTCGGTGTAGCTTTTGGGGATTCGGTCAGATTTTGACATTGCCCCGCGGTCCGGCGATGGCCCAGATGATCAGCCCCAGCACCGGCAACAGGGCGATCAACAGGACCCAGAGGACTTTCATCCCGGTCTCGGCGCTGCTTTTGAATACGTTGATGATGGCCCAGATGTCCAGGACAAAAATGATCAAGGCTACCAGGCTGTTGAACGTGGAACCCATGGTGACGCTCCTGAAGAGTGATTTGCCCTCTTAGGATAGACGGTCGTCGCGAGGGTTCCCTTTGATTTGACAGTATTTGGCTATCAGACGTGGATTGCCACTTTCAGGGCTTCCAGGGCGGGCGCGGCTGCGATGCCCGCTTCTGCACACAACTCCAGCACGCGGGGCACGTCATTGCCGTACACCAGCACTACCTGCAATTCGTCATCGAGCAACTGGCTGAAGTTCATCAGCGTATAGCCCCCGTTTTCCTTGTTCAGGCTGCTCATTTGCACCTGGATGCGGTTGAGCGCGGTCAAGGCTTCGGTCTTGGCCAGCTGCTTGGGTTTGAGATTGAACTCTACGCCCGGGCCGAACGAGGCAACGATCTGCGCGAACAGATCCATGTAGGTGTCAGCCTGGAACAGCACCGTTTCCGGCAGGCTGCCGACCACCACCCATTCACCCAACGGGATCGGGAAGGTTTCGTCGTAGTTGATGTCCGGATTGGCGGTCAGAAAAGCCTGCGGGTCGGCGTAGGCCTGGGCCGCTTCCTCGGCGATCTTGAGGATTTCGTCTTCGCCCATGCACCCGGAGCTGATTTTGCTGATGAGTTCGACGAGTGCGGTTTTCATGGTGCGATCCTGTAGCGAGGGGGATTTTGAGGGCGCGAAGGATACCGCAAGGATAGATTCGAATGCCTAAAAAGATCGCAGCCTTCGGCAGCTCCTACAGGTCCACGCGGTTCAAATGTAGGAGCTGCCGAAGGCTGCGATCTTTTCAAGCAATCAGCCAACCAGTTTCTGCAACTGCGCAACCGTATCGGCAGCCCCCATGGTCCTGGCGGCCTCCAGCGCGGTGATGCCATTGGCGTCCTTGGCCTGCGGGTCGGCCCCCTTGCTGATCAGGTAGTCGACCACTTCGACGCGGTTGAACATCGCCGCCATCATCAGCGCCGTGCGGCCGTCGAAGGACGAGCCTTCAACCTGCGCGCCGCCCTCGACCAGGGCCTTGATCACCGCCAGGTCGCCCTTGAAGGCGGCGCCGGCAATCGGGCTCTGGCCGTTGTCGTTGCGGATCTCCGGGTCGGCCTTGTGCTCCAGCAGGACCTTTACCGTGTCCACATGACCGTGGTACGCGGCCAGCATCAGCAAGGTATCGCCCTTGTGGTTACGCAGGTTCGGCGGCAAACCCTTGGTCAGCAGCGCGGCCATCATCGCCGCATCGCCCTCCCGTGCCTTGTTGAATACCTGTTCGGCAAATTCGGCGGCTTCTTCGGGGGGCATCTGGCGGCTTTTGTCTGACATTGGGCACTCCCTTTTCTGTCATTCGTAAAAGCCGACAGTTTCCCGAGCGGTCCCGGCACTGTCACTTGTTTTTTCTCATGGGCTGCCATAGCCAGATTCAATAGCGGTACTTGCCGCCGTGAATGTCAGACAACAATTGCTCCGTGACCTCCACATAAGTCTGGGTGCCCGGCAGCCAGGCATAGATCGGATCATCACCTGTCCTACCCGGGTCGAAAGCTTCGTCCTTGAGCCGGGTCTTCTGATACTTGAAAGTCCCGGTGGTTTCCATTTTCACTTTCACCCGCAGGAACAACGGCACCGCATAGGCTGGCATTTGCTCGCGGGCAAAGGCCAGCAGTTCACTGAAGTCCAGGGTGGCCAGGGATTCGGAGGGCGTGATCGCTGCCATCCCGGCCCGGCCATTGGTGTTGCGGATTTCCACGCCGTAGGCCACGGCTTCGGAAATATGCGGGTGTTGCAGGAGGATGTTCTCGACCTCCGTGGTCGACACGTTTTCACCCTTCCAGCGGTAGGTGTCGCCCAGGCGGTCGACAAACTGCGCATGACCAAAGCCGATGTTGCGCAACAGGTCGCCGGTGTTGAAGTAGCGGTCACCCTTTTCGAACACATCCTCAAGCACGACCTTGGCGGTTTTCTGCGGGTCGGTGTAGCCGTCCAGCGGAGCCTTGTCGTCGATTTTTGCCAGCAACAACCCTTGCTCGCCCTTGGCGACCTTGCGCATCAAACCGTTGGCGCCACGAATCGGCGCCCCGCTGTCGTGGTCGTACGCGACCAGTTCCCAGGACATCAGGGAAAAACCGATGGTGTTGTCGAAATTGAGAATGTTGGTGAACCCGATGTTGCCATCGCTGGCGGCATAGAGTTCGCAAATGTGGTTCACCGCAAAGCGGGTCTTGAACTCGTTCCAGGCGCCGGGACGCAGGCCGTTGCCGATCATCTTCTTCACATCGTGCAGGCTGTCGTTGGCGCTCGGTGGTTGATCGACCAGGTAGCGGCACAGTTCGCCGACATAACCGATGGTGGTTGCCTGGTATTTGCGTACGTCGCTCCAGAATTGACTGGCGCTGAATTTGCGGCGGATGGCGAACCCGCTGGCACCACTGACGGCCGAGCCCCAGCACACGCAAAGGCCCGTGGCGTGGTACAGCGGCAAGGTGCAATAGACGACATCCTCCGGGCGCATGTCCAGCGCGATCATGCCGAAGCTCGCGGAGCTGCGCATCCAGCGGCCATGCTTGAACACTCCGGCCTTGGGCAGCCCCGTGGTGCCCGAGGTGTAGATATAAAAGCAGGGATCGTCGAAGAAAATCTGCCGGCTGCTGGCCGGGTTGTCGCAGGCGTCGTCGAGGCTGACAGTCATCAGGTTGATGAACCCTTCAGGCGCGATACCCGGTTGGCGAGAGGTGTCCTGATCGGCGACGAACCAGGTTCGCGCAGACTGGATCGACACCCGATCCCGTATCGCCTGGTACGCCGGAACCAGCTCCTCACCGACAATGATCGCCACCGGCGCCACCAGATTCACACTGTGCACCAGGGTGTCGCGGGTCTGCGAGGTATTGAGCAAGGCACTGATCGCGCCGACCTTGGCCACCGCCAGAATCGTCACCAGCAGTTCCGGGCGGTTCTCGATGAAGACCGCCACCACGTCACCCTTGCCGATACCTTGGCTTATCAGGTGATGGGCGATGCGGTTGGCCCACTGGTTGACCTCGGAGTAACTGAGCGTGACGTCGTCCTGCAGCAGCGCCAGGCCGTCCGGGTTGCGCAATGTGGCTTGCTCGAAACTCCAGCCCAAACCACACGCCTGGGTCGGGTCCTTGACGTTGGCGGCCTTCATGCCCTTGACCACCCGGGGGATGGCCTTGGCGATGGAAGGCAGCTTGCGGAGCATCATGCCCCAGGTAATCGTGTCGTTCGACGTGCGGCTCATGATGCTCCCGTTCGCTGTTTTTTTATTGTCGGGCGGCGATGTCTGAGGCCGAAAATACGTCAAGGGTTCTTGAGCTGTACACGCGGTTTTTGAAATGTTTTGTATCTGCGATTTTGATCCGTGATCTTGATCCGTGATCGATATGGCCGAGCATGAGCCCTGCCTTGAGCAATGGTTCCATCGAATCGCCGAGCGACCTCGCAAAATGCAGGATGCACGATGGCCATTCATGCAGATTGCACGACTGCAAAAATCTCAAAAAACAGTAAGTGATTGATTTTTATTGATATTAGTCAACAAAAAACACTGGCACAAAGGCTGCAACGCTCTCTCCACGCCATTCAAGTCATCACGGAGCTGAACGACATGAGCCTGATCCAGGAAAAATTTACGTCCCTGTTCTCCAACTACAAGGTCACCACCCAGGCCCGTCCTGATGGCGGGATCCTGCTGACCCTGAGCGGCGGCGAAGGCAAAGTGTTCAAACGCTCGATTTCCTACCAGCAATTGCACAACGGCGACCAACTGACGTGGGTCATCAGCGCGATTCGCCGCGACCTCGCCGAACAAGCCAGTGAGCTACCGCAGATTTCCTTGCTGCAAAGCCAGCAACGGTTTGCCTTGCCGACTTATCACTCACTGTAAAAAGTAAAAAAATGTGGGAGCGGGCTTGCTCGCGAAAGCGGGGTGTCATTCAACATTGATGTTAACTGACACTCCGCTTTCGCGAGCAAGCCCGCTCCCACAGGTTTTGTGGCGTTTAGAAATTAGCGGGGTTTATCCGCGCAAAGCTGTCCACAGTGATATGCCCCACCAGCTCCCCGCCTTCGCGAGCCAGGCCGCAAGTGGCAATTCCTGCCAAGCGCGCCGCGTCGAGTTCTTCGACTATGTCCGACAGAAACAGAATCTGTCCCGCCTCGAGGTTGATCGCCTGAGTGATGTTGGCGTAGGACTGCGCCTCGCGCTTTGGCCCTGAAGTCGTATCGAAGTAGCCGCTGAACAGCGGCGTCAGGTCCCCCGCCACCGAACAGCCGAAGATCAACCGCTGGGCCTGGATAGAGCCGGACGAATAAACGAACAGTTGAAAGCCATCCTGATGCCAGCGCTTGAGCGCTTCAACGGCGTCCGGGTACACGTGGCCCTGCAACTGCCCGGCCTGATAGCCCTGCTCCCAGACCATGCCCTGCAACGCTTTCAACGGCGTGGCCTTGCGGTCTTCGGCAATCCAGCCCAACAGGATCTCGACGACCCGTTCGACGTCGGCATCCGGCTCATTGCTCTCGCGGCGTACGGCGGCCAGCTGTTCGGCCACATCAGCGCGCCCGGCCTGCTCTCGAACAAACGCCGGCAGGTGCTTGGCGGCATAGGGAAACAGCACGTCGAAGACAAAACTCACCGCGCTGGTGGTGCCTTCGATGTCGGTGAGAATCGCTTTGATCGGCATCGACTCAGTCCTCCAGACGCGGAAATTGGCTGGCGATGTCTTCACCGGTGAAGTTGGCCACCCAGCCTTCCGGGTTGTTGAACAGGCGGATCGCAATGAAATGCGGGTGCTCGCCCATGTCGAACCAGTGTTTGGTTCCGGCTGGCACCGAGATCAGATCGTTTTTCTCGCACAGCACGGCGTAGACGTAATCGTCGATGTGCAGGGTAAACAGGCCACGGCCGGCGACGAAAAATCGCACTTCGTCTTCGCCATGGCGGTGTTCGTTGAGGAACTTGGCGCGCAGTTCGGCTTTTTGCGGGTGATCGCTGTTGAGGCTGATCACGTCGACGGTGATGTAACCGCGCTCGGTCATCAGCTGGTCGATTTGCGCTTGATAGGCGGCAATCACTTCTTCCTGGGTGGCACCCGGCTGAAGCCGGGTGGCAGCTTGCCAACGGTCGAAGCGCACGCCTTGTTCAGCCAGGGTCGAGGCGATGTCTTCGAAATGGGTCAGCACCTTGTTGGGGATTTCAGGGCTGGAGACGTGATAAACGGACAGGCTGCTCATCAGGGCAACTCCTTAACGGTTCATGCTTTAACGTTCAAGAGCGAGCGCATCTTCAACTCGCACTCGAACAAAAATTCAAAGGCCTCGATCTGCCGCAGGGCATCGCTCATGCGCGCACCCCAGGTGTACAGGCCATGGCCGCGAATCAGGTAGCCGACGCAATCGGGATGGGCGTCCAGCCAAGGCTGCACCTTGGCGGCCAGGCGCGCAATGTCCTGGTCGTTGTCGAAAATCGGCACGCGCACCCGGGACTCGTGGGTCGTCACACCGCTGAAGGCTTTTTGCAGTTCGTAGTCTTCGAATTCGATGGAGTCTTGCGGCGTCAGGCGTGACAGCACGGTGGCATTCACCGAATGGGTGTGCAGCACCGCGCCGATCTCCGGCCGCCAGCTGTAAAGCTGAGTGTGCAGCAGGGTTTCGGCGGACGGCTTCTTGCCCGGCTCCAGGCTATTGCCTGACAGGTCAGTGGCCAGCACGTCGTCCATGCCCAACTGGCCCTTGTGCTTGCCGGAGACGGTCAACAAGGCTTCGGTTGGCGACAGGCGGGTCGAGTAATTGCTGCTGGTGGCCGGCGACCAGCCGCGGCCATAGAGAAAACGCCCGGCGTCGATGATTTCCTGGGCGAGGTGTTCACGGGTAAGGCTCATGGCCTGTCCTCTTGCATACATGTGGCAATGATAACGGCAGCCGCGAGTGCTGCGAGGCTGGCAATACTAAAGGTCAATGCGGCGCCAAGGGCGTTCCAGCTATAACCGGAATACAACGCACCCAATGCACCGCCGGTGCCGGCCAGGGCGGCGTACAACGCCTGGCCCTGCCCTTGCTGGCGTGCGCCGAAGCTACGTTGCACGAATGAAATGGCTGCGGCGTGAAAGCTGCCGAACGTCGCCGCGTGCAACACCTGGGCAAACAACAGTACCCACAGAAACTCCGCGAGCGAGCCCAGCAATAGCCAACGCAGCGCCGCCAGCAGAAAACTGGCCATCAGTACCCGACGCAATGAGAAGCGCGTGAGGATCCTGCTCATGGCCATGAACATCAAAACTTCAGCCACCACGCCGACCGCCCAGAGCATGCCGATCACCCCGCGGCTGTAACCCAGTCGCTCAAGGTGCAGCGTTAGAAATGTGTAATACGGTCCGTGGCTCATCTGCATCAGCGCCACGCAGGCATAAAACGCCAGTACACCGGGGCTGCGCAGTTGCGTGAGAAATCCCTCCCCCGCCACCCGGTTGCCCGGTGCCGGTTGAGCGTTCGGCACCCACAGGCTGCTGAGCACGATGCCGGCCAGGATCAGCACCAGCGCCGCCGGGTAAATGTCGAGGCTCAGCCATTCGAACAACCGCCCCAGCGCGACCACGGTGATGATGAAACCGATCGAGCCCCACAGGCGAATCTGGCTGTAGCGCGAGGTCTGCCCCTGTAAGTGCGCCAGGGTGATGACTTCGAACTGCGGTAACACCGCGTGCCAGAAGAATGCATGCAAGGCCATGACCATCGCCAGCCAGGCGTAGGTCTTGCTGACGAAAATCAGCGAGAAGGTCAGCAGCGTGCACACCGCGCCAAAACGCACGATGGCCAGCCGCCGACCCGTGAAGTCGCCCAGCCAGCCCCAGATGTTCGGGGCCACGCAGCGCATCAGCATCGGGATCGCCACCAGTTCGCCGATGCGCGCGGCGCTGAACCCCAGGTGATCGAAATACAGCGCCAGAAACGGCGCTGTCGAACCGAGCAAGGCGAAATAGAACAGATAGAAACTGGAGAGCCGCCAGTACGGGAGCGCCGCAGTCGCCATCAGACGGCTGCGACCAGCAGGTCAGCCATTTACAGCTGACCCAGCACCGGCGTGCTCACACGCACATCGGCGTTCTGCCCACGGTGACGCAGCAGGTGATCCATCAACACGATGGCCATCATCGCCTCGGCGATCGGCGTGGCACGGATACCGACGCACGGATCGTGACGGCCCTTGGTGATCACTTCCACCGGGTTGCCATGGATGTCGATGGAACGGCCCGGCGTGGTGATGCTCGACGTCGGCTTCAGCGCCAGGTGCGCAACGATAGGCTGCCCGGAGGAAATACCGCCGAGAATGCCGCCGGCGTTGTTGCTGAGGAAACCTTCCGGAGTCATTTCATCGCGATGCTCGGTGCCGCGCTGGGCGACGCTGGCGAAACCGGCGCCGATTTCCACGCCTTTGACCGCGTTGATGCTCATCAGCGCATGGGCCAGTTCGGCATCGAGACGGTCGAAGATCGGTTCGCCCAGACCTGGCATCACACCTTCGGCCACCACGGTGATTTTCGCGCCGACCGAATCCTGGTCGCGGCGCAACTGGTCCATGTAGGCTTCCAGTTCCGGCACTTTGTCCGGGTCCGGGCTGAAGAAGGCGTTCTGCTCGACCGATTCCCAGGTCTTGAACGGGATTTCAATCGGCCCGAGCTGGCTCATGTAGCCGCGAATCACGATGCCCTGGCTGGCCAGGTATTTTTTCGCAATCGCACCGGCCGCGACGCGCATCGCGGTTTCGCGGGCCGAGCTGCGACCGCCACCACGATAATCGCGTTCGCCGTACTTGTGGTGGTAGGTGTAGTCGGCGTGGGCCGGGCGGAACAGGTCCTTGATCGCCGAGTAGTCCTTGGATTTCTGGTCGGTGTTGCGGATCAACAGGCCAATGGCGCAACCCGTGGTGCGGCCTTCGAACACGCCAGAGAGGATTTCGACTTCGTCGGCTTCCTGGCGCTGGGTGGTGTGGCGGCTGGTGCCTGGCTTGCGGCGGTCGAGGTCACGCTGCAGATCCTCCAGGGATATCTCCAGGCCCGGCGGGCAGCCATCGACAATGGCGACCAACGCCGGGCCATGGCTTTCGCCCGCGGTGGTGACAGTGAACAGCTTGCCGTAGGTATTGCCGGACATGCAGGACGCTCCGTGAAATGAACCTGAATACGTAATGCGCGCCAGTATACGCAGGCTACCCAAGTAGTTCATCCTCGAACCTTATGGGTGCCTGTGAGTCCAACCGGCATCTTCTTGATGATGGCGTGATGATGCTGCGAGTTCTAGCCTTGAGCCTTACCCTGATTTCCGGCTTCGCCCAGGCGACTGTCCTGCAACGGCCGATCACGTTGGACACCGGCACCGGCGAGCTTTTCGGCTCTTTGCTGCTGCCCAAGTCCGACAACCCGGTCCCCGTTGTCCTGATCATTTCCGGCTCCGGCCCTACGGATCGCGACGGCAACAATACTGACGGCGGACGTAACGACAGTCTCAAGCGCCTGGCCTGGGTACTGGCCAAACACAACATCGCCAGTGTGCGTTACGACAAGCGCGGTGTTGCAGCAAGCCTGGCCGCGACGCCGGACGAGCGCAATCTGACGGTCGACGCCTACGTTTCCGACGCCGAGGCCTGGGGCCAGAAGCTCAAGACGGATCCGCGTTTCGGCAAACTGATCGTGCTCGGACACAGCGAAGGCGCCTTGATCGCCAGCCTGGCCGCGCCAACCATCGACGCCGATGCGGTGATTTCCGTCTCGGGCAGCGCGAGACCGGTCGATCAGGTGATCCGCCAGCAACTGGGCAATCGCCTGCCACCGCCGTTGCTGCTGCGCAGTAATGAGTTGCTCGACAGCCTCAAGGCCGGGAAGCCCGACGACAATGTGCCGCCCCCCTTGCAGGCCATTTTCCGTCCGAGCGTGCAGCCGTACCTGATTTCCCTGTTCCGCCAGGACCCGGCTGCGGCGTTTGGCCAGTTGAAAATGCCAGCGCTGATCATCCAGGGCAGCAACGACATCCAGGTCGGCGTCAATGACGCCAGGCTGCTCAAGGCCGCCAAACCGGACGCCGAACTGGCCCTGATCGAGGGCATGAACCACGTCATGCGCATCGTGCCCAACGACGTCAAACGCCAGCTGGCTTCCTATAAGGACCCGCAATTGCCTCTGGCGGCGGAACTGGGCACGCGAATCCTCGGGTTTATTGACGGACTTCGCACCAGTTAACCGCTCAGGGGCGTTCTCAACTAGTTTTCGCACCGCGTTGTCGCCTTAAAGCGGGCCAGGCAAGGCGCAGGCCGCTGGGAATGGTTTTTCCCTTTCCAAGGCCTGCAACGCAGCCTGGCCAGCTTTAAGGCACAACCCGAAGGGCCGTGCCTGCTGTTGTGCAGGGCTGCGTTGCTCGAAGCTTATTTGGAATGACCAAACCACGCTTCTCGCGCCTTGCCCTGCACAACAGCAGGCACGGCGCGGTGTGAAAACTAGTTGGGAACGCCCCTGGCCCTCCAGTCCTGGGAAAAACGGCCGATAAGCCTTTGTCGCCAACACATTGGTTGGCGACAAGCTGAGCTTGGACAGGATCTCGCCGTTATGACAGACACCCAGACTTCACCCGACACCCCCGCTGAAACAGAAGCACCGCCAGCGGTCGAGCTGCCTTGGGCGGACGTCCACGTCGAGCACCACAAGATGCTCCGTCTGGCACCGCTGCAGACTGACCGTAATACAGGCGGGCGCCCATTGCGCTTTGTCGAGTTCGGCTATGCCGAGCGCAACGACAAGGCGCACAGCCTGATGCGCATGAGCATCACCCTGCCCGCCCAGCGCGTGCGCAAGGAACAGAATCATCTGGATGTGTGGGTCGATCACGCGGAAAAGCGCGTGCATTTCGGACCGGAAAGCGGTTTGCAAATCGAACCGCTGAACCGCGGCATCGGCCGATTCATGATCGCCCAGGGCATCAACTGGGCGAAGAAGCGCTGGCCCACCTACACCGTCGACGGTTTTGATCTGAACAACAAGGAAGCGCTCAACGAAGACACCCGCCAGCGCCGCGATCATTTTTTGCGCGTGCACGGTTTCGACGTGGTGTATGCCGATGCCCAGCATTTGAAAGGCAGCGTCAAAGCAGTCAAGGTCGGCGACCTCGCGGGGGACTGGAACAGCGAAAAACTGCAGGTCGTGGAAATTCTCGAGGCGGCACAGATGCTCCAGCAAGCCGAGCAGAACCTGGCCGAGCAGGAAGTCAAACTCAAGAAACACGAAGAGAAGGTCAGCAAATACAAACGCGAAGACGCCGGGCTGCGTTTCACCATTACGTGCCTGGTGGCGTTTGCGGTGTTTCAGGCGGGGTTGCTGATCTGGATCGCCACGCACCGTTGAATCAAAAGATCGCAGCCTGCGGCAGCTCCTACATGGAATGCGTATCCCTGTAGGAGCTGCCGCAGGCTGCGATCTTTTGCTTTCTAAACGCGGGAAGCGAACAACGCCTGATGCTCCCGGCACTGCTGCGCGCTCAGCATGAACACACCGTGACCGCCACGCTCGAACTCCAGCCAGGCGAAGTCGACTTCCGGGTACAACGCCTCGACGTGTACCTGGCTGTTGCCCACTTCGACAATCAGCAAACCCTTCTCGGTCAGATGATCCGCCGCTTCGGCAAGCATGCGACGCACCAGGTTCAAACCGTCATCGCCACAGGCCAGGCCCAGTTCCGGTTCGTGCTGGTATTCGTCCGGCATGTCGGCAAAATCTTCCGCATCGACGTAGGGCGGGTTCGACACGATCAGGTCGAAACGTTGTCCCGGCAGGCCCTCGAAACCGTCCCCCTGCACCGTGTACACGCGCTCATCGACACCGTGGCGCTCGATGTTCTGGTTGGCCACTTCCAACGCTTCGAACGACAGGTCAGCCAGCACCACTTCGGCATGCTGGAACTCGTAGGCGCAGGCGATGCCGATGCAGCCGGACCCGGTGCACAGGTCGAGAATCCGCGCCGGCTCGTTGGCCAGCCACGGGGTAAAACGGTTTTCGATCAGTTCGCCGATCGGCGAACGCGGGATCAACACGCGCTCATCGACGATGAACGACATGCCGCAGAACCAGGCCTCGCCCAGCAGGTAGGCCGTTGGCACGCGCTCTTCGATGCGGCGCTTGAGCAGCAACTGCAAGTGGACCACTTCGTCTTCTTCCAGATTGCAGTCGAGGTAGCTGTCGGCGATTTCCCACGGCAGGTGCAGCGCGCCCAGCACCAGTTGACGGGCTTCGTCCCAGGCGTTGTCGGTGCCATGGCCGAAAAACAGATCCTCCCCATGAAAGCGGCTGACGGCCCAACGGATATGGTCACGCAGGGTGCGAAGGCGGGAAGTGATCACGACGGCAAACTCCAGAAAAATCGACGGGCGATTCTACCAGTCAAACGGCGCCACGACGACGCAGGAAAACGACCGACTCAAATGTAGGAGTTATCCGTTTTTTCGCCAGGCTATTGAACAAAACGTGACTATTGACAAGGCTAGAGGCCAGCAACCACGGCACCTACGATCGTAGCGATTCACATAACCGCTCAGCCAGAGGACAATGGCGCAAAAGCCCCACTCCAAGGAGCCCCAGAATGTCCGTTCCAAAAACGATGTTTCAACTCAGCGGCCGCGGTTATCCGGCAGCCAAACTGAGTCATGCGACCCTTATCATCATCGATGCCCAGAAAGAGTATTTGAGCGGGCCGCTGGCCCTCAGCGGCATGGATGAGGCCGTCGCGAACATCAAGCAGATACTCACCGCGGCCCGTGCCGCCGGCCGGCCGATCGTGCATGTCCGCCACCTCGGCACGCTCGGTGGCATGTTCAACCCGCAAGGCGTCGGTGGTGAATTCATTCCGGGTCTTGAGCCACAAAGCGACGAAACCATCATCGGCAAATTGCTGCCGAGCGCGTTCCACGGGACCGAACTGGCCAAACGCCTGGAGGACCTCGGCGCCCTCGACCTGATCGTCTGCGGCTTCATGAGTCACTCGAGCGTCAGCACCACGGTGCGCGCCGCGAAGAACCTGGGTTTCCGCTGCACGCTGATCGAAGACGCCTGCGCCACACGCGACCTGCCCTACAAGGGCGGCGTCCTGAGCGCCGCGCACGTTCATCAGACCGAAATGGCGATCATGGGCGACAACTTCGCCACCCTCGCGCTGACCTGTGAACTGATCTGATCGACGCTCAATGAGCGGCCTGGAGCGCCGCTCATCCGCAAAAACCTCGCATTTGCCGTAATTGTCTTAGCCTCAGGAACATCCCGGTCAACTCCCGGTCGAAGGGCCGATACCCATTGAGGAAGGTCGGAATGAAGTTATCCGATGGTTTTGACGCTCGCCGCTTGCGGCCCAAAGGCCAACGCAACTGGCGTTTTCGAATCGGCGCGACGTTCGCGGCATTGCTGGCGATGTGCGGCGTGTTGCTCGCCATGGCCGGTGCCGCCGGCCTGCTCGGCCACGCTCCCGCCCTGGGAGAATTGAACACCAGCCGCACCGGTGCTGCCGTGATCCTGGCCATCGGCCTGTTCGTGCTGTACCTCGGTGTCTGGCTGTGGCGCCGTTGCCGCCGTCGCTCGCGGCAGTCGCGGGAACTGGCCATGTCTCCGCACCTGATGAAAAAACACGACTGAGCCAAGCGTTGCGCGCGTTTTTGTCGCGCCCGATTCGCTTCGAGTTGGGTAAACTGGCCGCCCTTCGCGGAGGCTGACATGCAAGACGACGATTTTTCCCTGTTCAAAAGCGCGATCCAAGGCGTCAAGCCGATCAAGCACGATCGCGCCGAAACCGGCAAACCCAAGGCTGACCGTGCGCAGATTGCCAAACTGCGTCAAGCGGCCACCGTACGCACCGAATCCACCACCGTTGACGGTCTGTCCGATCAATTCGTCATCGACGTCGGCCCTGAAGACGATCTGATGTGGGCGCGTGACGGCGTGCAGGAAAGCCAGATGCGCAAGCTCAAGATCGGTCAGATTCCATTCGAAGGCAGCCTCGACCTGCACGGCATGAGCGTGGAAAAGGCCCGGGAAACCCTCTGGGCGTTCCTCGCCGAAGCAACCAGATTCGAAATCCGCTGCGTGCGCGTCACCCATGGCAAGGCGGTACGCCTGGACGGCAAGCGGCCGATGATCAAAAGCCACGTCAACACCTGGCTGCGCCAGCATCCGCAAGTGCTCGGCTTCACCTCGTGCCAGGCCAAACATGGCGGTGCCGGGGCGGTCTATGTGATGCTCAAACGCACCATGATGGAAGGTCGCGACGAGTAAAGCTGATGCGCCACGCTTGCAGCGTCGTGTCCGTCACCGTACCCTTGCCCTTTGCGTAAAATCCCACAGGTAGTTTCATGTCCCTGGAACAGAATTACACGGCGATCCTCGGCCAGCTCGGCGAGGACGTTTCCCGCGAAGGCCTGCTCGACACGCCAAAACGTGCCGCCAAAGCCATGCAGTACCTCTGCCGCGGCTATGAACAGACACTGGAAGAGGTCACCAACGGTGCCCTGTTCAGCTCCGACAACAGCGAAATGGTGCTGGTCAAGGACATCGAGTTGTACTCGTTGTGCGAACACCACCTGCTGCCGTTCATCGGCAAGGCGCACGTCGCCTACATCCCGAGCGGCAAGGTCCTGGGCCTGTCGAAGGTGGCGCGGATCGTCGACATGTACGCCCGCCGCCTGCAGATCCAGGAAAACCTCAGCCGCCAGATCGCCGATGCGGTCCAGCAAGTCACCGGCGCCCTGGGCGTTGCAGTGGTGATCGAGGCCAAGCACATGTGCATGATGATGCGCGGCGTGGAAAAGCAGAATTCGTCGATGATCACTTCGGTGATGCTCGGTGAATTCCGCGAGAACGCCGCCACCCGCAGCGAATTCCTCAGCCTCATCAAGTAATTCGCGGCATGAAGAAAACCGGCATTCATCGCCGGTTTTTTTTCGTCCGCAAAAAATCAGGTAAGCTGCGCGCCCTTCTTCATTTGCACCGTGAGGCTTTCAACGTGTTCGTAAAAGCGCTTCGTGTCGGCCTTGGCCAACTGATCATCTTCATCGACTTCCTGACTCGCCCAAGCAAAAAGCAGCGCCCTGCCGCCGCCCAGGCCCAGGTTGAATCCGCCGCCAAGGGGCTGACCCTGTATCAATTCCACGCCTGCCCGTTCTGCGTGAAGACTCGCCGCACCCTGCGCCGCCTGAACGTGCCGGTGGCTCTTCGCGATGCGAAGAACAACGAACAGGATCGCCAGGCCTTGCTCGAGCAAGGCGGCAAGATCAAGGTGCCGTGCCTGCGTATCGAAGAGAATGGCCAGACCACCTGGATGTATGAGTCCAAGGTGATCATTGATTATCTGGACAAGCGTTTCGCGGCAGCCTGATTTGCTTGTGGTGTTCTGACGGACGCCTTCGCGAGCAAGCCCGCTCCCACAGGGGGAACTCGGTCACCTGTGGGAGCGGGCTTGCTCGCGAAGAGGCCGGCACAGACACCGCAAACGCCAGACAAGAATAAACCGGCCCCTGCGCCGGTTTATTTGTTTTCAGGCCGCTTGTGCCGCCTGCGCCTGTCGCACCACCGCCGCCAACCGCTTGAGCCCCTCCTCCAGCCGCGCCGGGTCAATGTGGCTGAAGTTCAACCGCAAATACCCGTGATGCTTGTCCGGCTCGGGGAAGAACGGCTCGCCCGGCATGAACGCCACGTCGTTGGCCAACGCCGCATTGAGCAAGGTTCGAGTGTCCAGCGGTTGCTTGAGTTTCAACCAGAAAAACAGCCCGCCCTGTGGTTCGTTCCAGTTCGCCAGATCAGAGAAGTGGGTTTGCAGCGCCCGCTGGAACGCATCCCGGCGCACCCGGTAAAAATCCCGTAGCTCACTGCGATGCTGCTGATACTTCTCGGTTCCGATCCATTGCAGCGCCTGCCACTGGCCTACCCGGTTGGTGTGCAGGTCCGCCGACTGCTTGAGTTTCAACAGATGGGGAAACAGGTCCGGGCTGGCAATCAGATAGCCAACGCGCAAACCCGGCAACAGGGTTTTCGACACGGTCCCGGTGTAGATCCAGCTGGCTTTTTTCAAACGACCGGCAATCGGCGTGGCGCTGCCACCGTCGAAGGTCAGCTCGCGATAAGGCTCGTCTTCGATCAGGGTGACGCCGAACTCGTCGAGCAGTGCTGCCACCGCGTCGCGTTTGGCTTCGCTGTAACGTACCGCCGAAGGATTCTGGAAGGTCGGGATCAGGTAGATGAAGGCCGGGCGGTGTTGCTCCAGGCGAGCGCGCAGTTCTGCCAGGTTCGGCCCGTCAGCCTCCAGCGGCACGGTCAGGCAATTGGCGCCGAACAGCTGAAAAATCTGCAATGCCGCCAGATAAGTCGGCGCTTCGAGCAGGATTTCGGTGCCCTTGTCGATGTAGAGCTTGGCGGCCAGATCCAGAGTTTGCTGTGAACCACTGACCACCAGTACCTGGCTTGCCTCACATGCCACACCCAACGCTCGCGCCTCGGCGGCCAGCGCCTCACGCAGAGCCGGTTCGCCCTCGCTCATGCCGTATTGCCCCATGGAAAGCGGCATCTCGGCCCAATCAACCTTCGGCAACATGGCTTCGGCAGGCAAACCGCCGGCAAACGACATCACCTGCGGGCGCTGGGCCGCGGCAAGGATTTCACGGATCAAAGAACTTTTAAGGCGTGAGACACGTTCGGAAAAAGCCATGGGGATCACCGGTAGCGAGGCATGTGGAAAATGAGTCAAACTTGTTGACCGAAATTACGCTTCTTCGAATGGATACGTCAACATGCTTGACCTTAAAAACCCGCTTTCCCAACAGCAAGCCATGGAAGCGTTTTTCTTCGGCTACCAGGCTTTCACCGCCAAGGCCGATGAAATGCTCGAGCGCCGTGGCCTGAGCCGTGTGCATCAACGCATCGTGTTTTTCATCGCCCGCTATCCGAACCTGAGCGTCAAGGAACTGCTGGCCTTGCTTGGCGTGAGCAAGCAGGCGCTGAACATGCCGTTGCGGCAATTGTTGGAGATGCATCTGGTCGAGAGCGTCGCGTCCGAGACGGACAAGCGTAAGCGTCTGCTGGAGTTGACAGCGGAAGGCGCGCGGTTTGAGCAGGCATTGAGGCGTGAGCAGGTGAAATTGCTGGAGCGGGTGTTTGCCGAGGCTGGGGAGACAGCGGTGAATGGGTGGTTGGCGGTGAATCTGGCGTTGGGGAAAAGTCAGGCGCATACCGACTGAATTGCTGATTTTGATGCTGCCTGATCCGGCCTCTTCGCGAGCAAGCCCCACAGTGATGGATGGTGTCCACAAATCTTGTGCCTGACCGGGTTTCCTGTGGGAGCGGGCTTGCTCGCGAAGGGGCCGGAACAGGCGATATATCCCTAAAGCCAAACTTTTCGTCGACAAAATCAAAAACATTATTTGCTTTCTTTGTATACAAAAGCATAATCCACTTCGTGCGAGTTCCTGACCAAGCGGTCAACAAATTCGCAAGTGCCTCAAAGGGCCGCTGCCACCCTCATGGGTCCGGCCCTGGAAATAACAATAAAACTCTTGAGGAGTATTCGCTGTGGAAAGCCGCAAATCCGAAGCATCGACGCTGGATCTCTCGCCGCCACTACGCACTGGCTTGCTGGAGCGTCTGTTCAAACTCAGCTTGCACGGCACCACGGTGAAGACCGAGCTGATTGCCGGTCTGACAACCTTCATCACGATGGCTTACATCATTTTCGTCAACCCCAACATCATGGCCGACGCCGGGATCGATCACGGTGCGGCATTCGTCGCCACCTGCATCGCCGCAGCACTCGGTTGCCTGTTGATGGGCCTGTACGCCAACTGGCCGGTAGGCCTGGCGCCAGGCATGGGGCTCAACGCCTTCTTCACCTACACCGTGGTCGGCACCATGGGCTACAACTGGGAAACCGCCCTCGGCGCGGTGTTTGTGTCCGGTGTGTTGTTCATGATCCTGACCTTCTCGCGAATCCGCGAATGGCTGCTCAACAGCATCCCAGTCAGCCTGCGCTTCGCCATGGGCGCCGGCGTGGGTCTGTTCCTGGGGCTGATCGGGCTGAAAACCGCGGGTATCGTCGTCGATAGCCCGGCCACGCTGATCAAGCTCGGCTCCCTGCGCGAACCCGGCCCGCTGCTCGCCGCCGTGTGCTTCCTGATGATCGCCATCCTCAGCTATCACAAGGTGTTCGGCGCGATCCTCATCAGCATCATCACCGTGACCCTCGCTGGCTGGGGTCTGGGCCTGGTGCACTACGAGGGCATCATGTCGGCTCCACCGAGCCTTGCCCCTACCTTCATGGCCATGAACGTCGCCGGCGTGTTCAACGTCAGCATGATCAGCGTGGTCCTGGCGTTCCTCTTCGTACACATGTTCGACACCGCCGGCACCTTGATGGGGGTTGCCCAGCGCGCCAACCTGGTGGGCGCTGACGGTCGCATCGAAAACCTCTCCCGCGCCATGAAAGCCGACAGTGCTTCCAGCGTATTCGGTGCGGTAGTCGGCGTTCCGCCGGTTACCAGCTACGTTGAAAGTGCTGCCGGTGTCGCTGCGGGTGGTCGGACTGGTCTTACCGCAGTCACCGTGGGTGTGCTATTTATAGCGGCAATGTTTTTCGCACCACTGGCCGGCATGATTCCCGCCTATGCCACCGCTGGCGCACTGATTTATGTGGCAATGCTGATGATGGGCGGCATGGCCCACATCGAATGGGATGAAGCGACCGACAGCATCCCGGCGATCGTCACCGCAATCATGATGCCACTGACCTTCTCGGTCGCCGATGGCATCGCGCTGGGCTTCATCACCTACGTGGCGTTGAAGGCCGGCACCGGCAAGTACAAGGAAATCTCCGTCAGTCTGTGGGTGCTCTGCGCGATCTTCATCGCCAAGTTCATCTTCCTGTAAGCCTTACGCGGGACCCGCTTCAAAACAGCCTCACCCCGTCGGGTGAGGCTTTTGTGCAAATGGAGGTAAGTGATGAGTCTGGAAACCTGGCTGCTGTTCAGCGGCGCTGCGCTGATAGTGATTCTGATCCCGGGGCCGCTGTCTTTGCTGATGATCAGCAACAGTCTGAATTACGGCCTGCGCCGCTCTTACCCGGCCTTTCTCGGCGGCGTGTCCGCATCGATCTGCCTGCTGAGTGCTTCGGCGCTGGGCCTGGGTGCGTTGTTGCTGGCGTCGGAACAGCTGTTCAGCGCCCTGAAGATTCTGGGTGCCCTTTACCTGTTCTACCTCGCCTGGCAGAGCTGGCAGCAATCGCGCCTGCCTTCCCATGGCGCTGAAGTGCCACAGGCTGCGCCGGTGCCACGCTTTCGTGCGCTGTTCGGGCGTGCGTTCATGCTGGGCGCCAGCAACCCGAAGGACATCCTGTTCTTCGCCGCTTTCCTGCCGCAGTTCTTGAGTGCCGAACAGCCGTTCCTGCCGCAGCTGCTGGTGATGATTGCGACCTGGACCCTGCTCGACTTGCTGTGCAAGCTCGCCTACGGCCTCGGCGCCCATGGTGCGGCGCGGTATCTGCGCAGTGGCAAGGGGCAGAGCTGGTTCAACCGGATCAGTGCCGGGTTGTTCAGTGGCGCGGGGGCTGCGTCCCTGTTGAGCCGCTAAACAGCAAGAGCAAAAGATCGCAGCCTTCGGCAGCTCCTACGCGGATATGTAGGAGCTGCCGAAGGCTGCGATCTTTTGATTTTTTCACAGACGAAAAAAAGCCCGCAGTGTGAGCGGGCGAAAGACCAAAGAAGCTATATGCGCAGTCGCTTCCAGGGTGCAGCAGCTGCTTGGGGGATCAGCTGCCGCGATAGGTGGAATAGCTGTAAGGCGAAATCAACAACGGCACGTGGTAGTGATCCTGCTCGGCAGAGATGCCGAAACGCAGTACCACGACATCCAGGAAGGCCGGCTCCGGCAGCTTGACGCCGCGGGCGCGGTAGTAGTCGCCGGCATGAAACTGAACCTGGTAGACCCCGGTGCGGTAGTCATCGCCTTGCAGCAGCGGTGCATCGACACGGCCATCGCTGTTGGTTATCGCGCTGGCGACCAATTCCAGGTGCGATCCTTCAACGCGGTACAACTCGACCTTGATCGAGCTGCCCGGGCAACCGTGTGCTGCGTCCAAAACGTGTGTAGTCAAACGTCCCATTGATTCTGCGCGCCTGCCTGCGTGGAGCAGTCAGACTTCGCGCCTCCCGAAGTCAGTTGAAAAGGAGACCGCACCGATTCGGAGCACGAAAAGTTGCGGCGAGCGACTGATTAAGACACTTTTCAAAAAAATTGTACACAATAAAAACGACATTTTTCGCGCCATACCCGGCACCTGCACATTTACCGCCGATTTCCCGCCGAACAGCACACTCCATGAACCCTTCATCAAATTACTGACCAGTCAGGCAGATTTCTTGCAGGCTCACGCCAATAGCAGTAAAAGATGACAGTCGGTTAAAAATGCGAAAATTCAGGCTTACAAAGTGAATATAAAGTTGTATACAATCAGCCCATCGCTGTGACGCCAGCCTGCCAACCAATCTTCAGCTGCGTCACACCAACCGTCATCATCGAACAAGAAGGAAGCCTGCAGTGAGCGCTGACTACCCACGCGACCTGGTCGGTTACGGCAGTAACCCTCCTCATCCACACTGGCCGGGCAATGCCCGCATTGCCCTGTCGTTCGTACTCAATTACGAAGAAGGCGGCGAGCGCAACATCCTGCACGGCGACAAAGAGTCCGAAGCCTTCCTCTCGGAAATGGTGTCTGCCCAGCCGCTGCAAGGCGCGCGCAACATGAGCATGGAATCCCTTTACGAGTATGGCAGCCGTGCCGGCGTCTGGCGGATCCTGAAGCTGTTCAAGGAATTCGACATTCCGCTGACCATCTTCGCCGTGGCCATGGCCGCCCAGCGTCACCCGGACGTGATCCGCGCCATGGTCGATGCCGGCCACGAGATCTGCAGCCACGGCTACCGCTGGATCGACTACCAGTACATGGACGAAAACCAGGAACGCGAGCACATGCTCGAAGCGATCCGCATCCTCACCGAAATCACCGGTGAGCGCCCATTGGGCTGGTACACCGGCCGCACGGGTCCGAACACCCGTCGCCTGGTGATGGAAGAAGGCGGTTTCCTCTACGACTGCGACACCTACGACGACGACCTGCCCTACTGGGAACCGAACAACCCGACCGGCAAGCCGCACCTGGTGATTCCGTACACCCTGGACACCAACGACATGCGCTTCACCCAGGTCCAGGGTTTCAACAAGGGCGACGACTTCTTCGAATACCTCAAGGATGCGTTCGACGTGCTCTACGCCGAAGGCGCCGAAGCACCGAAGATGCTGTCGATCGGCCTGCACTGCCGCCTGATCGGCCGTCCGGCGCGTCTGGCTTCGCTCAAGCGCTTTATCGAATACGCTAAAAGTCATGAACAGGTGTGGTTCAGCCGTCGCGTCGACATCGCGCGCCACTGGCAGGAAACCCACCCGTACCAAGGGGCTGCGAAATGAGCGCCTTTCAAACATTGAAACCCTCGACATTGAGCCGCGACGCCTTCGTCAAAGCCTTCGCCGACATCTACGAACATTCGCCATGGGTGGCCGAAAAGGCCTTCGACCTGGGCCAGGACGCCTCGATCGACGAGATCGAAACCCTGCACCAGCGCATGAGCGACATCCTGTTGAGCGCCGATCACGAAAGCCAGCTGGCTCTGATCAACGCTCACCCGGACCTGGCCGGCAAAGCCGCCGTCCAGGGCCAGTTGACCGAAGCCAGCACTCATGAACAGGCTGGCGCCGGTATTCACCAATGCACGGCCGAAGAGTTCCAGCGCTTCACCGAGCTGAACGACGCCTACAAAGCCAAGTTCAAGTTTCCCTTCATCATGGCGGTAAAAGGCAGCAACCGGCATCAGATCCTCGCAGCGTTCGAAACGCGCATCCACAACCCAGTCGACACCGAGTTCAAGTGCGCGCTGGCGGAGATCAACAAGATCGCCCTGTTCCGATTACTGACCCTATAGCAAGCCTGGCCCAGCGATTTCATGAACGCCGAAACCGCCCAGGGCCTTGCAAGCATCCCAAGCCAACTTATTAAAGGCAGACAAGAAGAATGAAAGCTTACGCCGTACCTTTCGAGAAGTTCGTCAACCTGGCCGATGCCCGCCTGGGCACCAAAATCATCTCGGTCACCGATGACTGGTTCGCAGACGCCAACCGTCTGTTCCAACCGACCCCGGCCGTATGGAAGGAGGGCGTGTTCGATGACAACGGCAAGTGGATGGACGGCTGGGAATCGCGCCGCAAGCGCTTCGAAGGCTTCGACAGCGCCGTGATCCGCCTGGGCGTACCGGGTTCGATCAAGGGCGTCGACATCGACACTTCATTCTTCACCGGCAACTTCCCGCCGTCGGCGTCCTTGGAAGCCTGCTTCCTGGCGTCGGGCGAGCCTGATGAAAATACCCAGTGGACTGAAGTGCTGTCCGCCGTCGAGCTGCAAGGCAACAGCCACCATTACCACGAAATCAGCAACGACCAGGCCTTCAGCCACCTGCGCTTCAACATCTACCCGGATGGCGGCGTGGCCCGTCTGCGTGTGTACGGCGTGCCGTTCCGCGACTGGTCGGCCATCGGCGACAACGAGCAAGTCGACCTGGCTGCCGCCCTCAACGGTGGCCGCGCCCTCGCCTGCTCCGATGAACACTTCGGCCGCATGAGCAACATCCTCAACCCGGGCCGCGGCATCAACATGGGCGACGGCTGGGAAACCGCGCGTCGCCGTACCCCGGGCAATGACTGGGTCATCGTCGCGCTGGGTCATGCCGGCGAAGTCGAGAAAGTCATCGTCGACACCCTGCACTTCAAAGGCAACTACCCGGACAGCTGCTCGATCCAGGGCGCCTTCGTGAAGGGCGGTACCGACAGCCAGATCGAAACCCAATCGCTGTTCTGGCGCGAACTGCTGCCAAGCCAGAAGCTGGAAATGCACGCCGAACACACCTTCGCCGAGCAGATCAAGGCACTGGGCCCGATCACCCACATCCGCCTGAACGTGTTCCCGGACGGTGGTGTGAGCCGCCTGCGCGTTTTGGGCAAGGTCGCGAAGTAATGCTGAGCCTGTAGGAGCTGCCGCAGGCTGCGATCTTTTGATCTTGATCTTAAAAAGCAAAGTCAAAAGATCGCAGGCTTCGCCAGCTCCTACAGGGGCACGGTGAACCGATAACGAATTTTGGATAAGAAGAACAGCATGCGCACACTGACGATTGAACCGCTGACCAAAGAAGCCTTCGCCCCTTTCGGTGACGTGATCGAAACCGACGGCAGCGATCACTTCATGATCAACAACGGTTCGACCATGCGCTTCCATAAACTGGCGACGGTCGAAACCGCTACGCCAGAGGACAACGCGATCATCAGCATCTTCCGCGCCGACGCGCAGGACATGCCGCTGACCGTCAGCATGCTGGAGCGCCATCCGCTGGGCAGCCAGGCTTTCATTCCGCTGCTCGGCAACCCCTTTCTGATCGTGGTCGCGCCACTTGGCGATGAACCTGTATCAGGCTTGGTCCGCGCCTTCGTCACCAACGGCAGGCAGGGCATTAATTACCATCGCGGCGTCTGGCACCACCCGGTGCTGACGATCGAAAAGCGGGATGACTTCCTGGTGGTTGATCGCAGTGGCACAGGCAATAACTGCGATGAGCATTTTTTCAAAGAGGATGAGCGTTTGATCCTCGCCCCCCACCAATAAGAGAAGGTCTGATCACTCGACAACAGAGTGACAGGCGAGAGGTAAAGACTGTGGAAGCACATCTGTTGGAATGGCTGAACCTGAGCGTGCGCTGGGTTCACATGATTACTGGCGTGGCCTGGATCGGCGCGTCGTTCTATTTCGTCTGGCTGGAAAACAACCTCAACCGGGTTAACCCGAGAACCGGCCTGGCCGGCGATTTGTGGGCGATCCACGGCGGCGGTATCTACCACCTGGAAAAATACAAGCTGGCCCCACCGACCATGCCGGACAACCTGCACTGGTTCAAATGGGAAGCCTACTTCACCTGGATGTCGGGGATCGCGCTGCTGTGCGTGGTGTTCTACTCCAACCCGACGCTCTACCTGCTGGCTCCGGGCAGCACCCTGAGCGGCCCTGAAGGCGTGGCCATCGGTATCGGCTCGCTGTTCATCGGCTGGTTCGTCTACTCCTTCCTGTGCGACTCGGCCCTGGGCAAACGCCCTGCCCTGCTTGGCTTCATCCTGTTCGTCCTGATCATCGGCGCGGCCTATGGCTTCAGCAAGGTGTTCAGCGGTCGCGGTGCGTACCTGCACGTCGGCGCGATCATCGGCACCATCATGGTCGGCAACGTGTTCCGCATCATCATGCCCGCACAGCGCGCACTGGTGGCGGCGATCGCCGAGAACCGCACGCCGGATCCGGCCCTGCCGGCCAAAGGCCTGCTGCGTTCGCGTCACAACAACTACTTCACCTTGCCGGTGCTGTTCATCATGATCAGCAACCACTTCCCGAGCACCTACGGCAGCCAGTACAACTGGTTGATCCTGGCCGGGATCGCGGTACTGGCAGTGTTGGTGCGTCACTACTTCAACACCCGTCATGACAGCCACAAGTTTGCCTGGACGCTTCCAGTCGCAGCCGTCGGCATGATCAGCCTGGCTTACGTCACCGGCCCTGCGCCGCTGAACAGCCCGGAAGTGGCCAAGGCACCCGCGAAGATCGAATACCAGCCGCTGCCGGAAACCGCAGTGGGCGGTGGTTTGAAACCCGCTGAAGCCAAACCTGCAGAAACGCCAGCCGCCGCTCCGGCGCAAGCGTCCAACGCCGGCCCTGGCTTTGACAAAGTGCACAGCGTGATTCAGGAACGTTGCGCGGTTTGCCACTCGGCCAAGCCCACCAGCCCGCTGTTCAGTGCGGCCCCTGCCGGTGTGATGTTCGACACCCCCGAGCAGATCCGTCAGAACGCACCGCGGATCCAGGCGCAAGCCGTCACCAGCCAGATCATGCCACTGGGCAACATCACGCAGATGACCCAGCAGGAACGTGACCTGATCGGTGCCTGGATTGTGCAGGGAGCCCAGACCAACTGATCGTTAAAAGCTTCGCGAGCAGGCTCGCTCCCACACAGGCAACACAGATCCTGTGGGAGCGGGCTTGCCCGCGAAAGCGTCAGGTCAGTCAACAACGATGTTGAATGTTATGGCCTCTTCGCGAGCAAGCCCGCTCCCACAGGTTTGCCTGACGCACAAAATCACAAGAATAAAAAAGATCCGAGGTGTTGCATGTCCGAGCTATCCGCAGCGCGCATCCCCGACGCACCCGCCATTCAGCGTTTGCCCCTCTTGCAACTGATCCTGGTCGGTTTGCAACATGTTCTGCTGATGTACGGTGGCGCCATCGCGGTGCCGCTGATCATCGGACAGGCCGCTGGCCTGAGTCGTGAAGAAATCGCCTTTCTGATCAACGCCGACCTGCTGGTGGCCGGCATTGCCACCATCGTCCAGTCCCTCGGCATCGGCCCCATGGGCATTCGCATGCCGGTGATGATGGGGGCCAGTTTCGCCGCCGTCGGCAGCATGGTCGCCATGGCCGGCATGCCCGGTATCGGCCTGCAAGGGATCTTCGGCGCGACCATCGCCGCCGGTTTCTTCGGCATGCTCATCGCGCCGTTCATGTCCAAGGTCGTACGTTTCTTCCCGCCGCTGGTAACCGGCACGGTCATCACCTCGATCGGTTTGTCGCTGTTCCCCGTGGCCGTGAACTGGGCCGGCGGCGGTGCCAGCGCCGCTCAATTCGGCTCGCCGATCTACCTGACCATCGCCGCCCTCGTGCTGGGCACCATCCTGTTGGTCCACCGTTTCATGCGCGGCTTCTGGGTCAATATTTCCGTGCTGATCGGCATGTGCCTGGGCTACGTGCTCTGCGGCCTGCTCGGCATGGTTGACCTCAGCGGCATGGCGCAGGCGCCATGGCTGCAATTCGTCACCCCGCTGCACTTCGGCATGCCGAAATTCGAACTCGCACCGATCCTGTCGATGTGCCTGGTGGTGGTGATCATTTTCGTCGAGTCCACCGGGATGTTTCTTGCGCTGGGCAAGATCACCGGCCAGGAGGTCTGCCCACGGATGCTGCGGCGCGGCTTGCTGTGCGATGCCGGCGCCTCGTTCTTCGCCGGGTTCTTCAACACCTTCACCCACTCCTCCTTTGCCCAGAACATCGGCCTGGTGCAGATGACCGGTGTGCGCTGCCGCTCCGTGACCATCGTCGCCGGCGGTTTGCTGATCGTCCTGAGCCTGCTCCCCAAGGCCGCGTTCCTGGTGGCCTCGATCCCGCCAGCCGTTCTGGGCGGCGCAGCGATTGCGATGTTCGGCATGGTCGCCGCCACCGGGATCAAGATTCTCCAGGAAGCCGACATCGGTGACCGTCGCAACCAGTTGCTGGTGGCGGTGAGCATCGGCATGGGCCTGATCCCGGTGGTGCGCCCTGAGTTTTTTGCCCACCTGCCTGTGTGGATGAGCCCGATCACCCACAGCGGCATCGCCATGGCCACCCTCAGCGCGCTGACGCTGAACCTGTTGTTCAACATCCTTGGCGGCGCCGAACGCGCGGCCATCAACGACTGCCACGCACACACGCATTAACAGACGAAAGCCACAAAACCTGTGGGAGCGGGCTTGCCCGCGAAGGGGCCATCAGCCTCAACATCATCGTTGACTGATGCACCGCTTTCGCGAGCAAGCCCGCTCCCACAGTAGAGCTACATGCGCCTTAAAAATAAAAACAAGAGGGAGCAACAGATGATTCGGACACAAACCAACCTGCTGTTGGGTGCTGGCCTGCTGGCTGCGAGTCAGGCCATGGCCGGCGATTTACTGCTGTGGCAGACCAACAGCCTGAGCTATCTGTACGGCAAGGACTTCGTGGTAAACCCGTCGATCCAGCAGACGATAACCTTCGAACACGCCGATCGCTGGAAGTACGGTGACAACTTCATGTTCATCGACAGCACCTACTACAACGGCGAGAAAGACCGGAACAAAGGCGTCCACGCCTACTACGGCGAGTTCAGCCCGCGCCTCTCCCTGGGCAAGATCCTCGACCGTCGCTTCGAATTCGGCCCGATCAAGGACGTGCTGCTGGCCATGACCTACGAGAACGGCGAAGACGACACCGAGGCCTACCTGATCGGCCCCGGATTCGACCTCGCGGTACCGGGCTTCAATTTTTTCACCCTGAACTTCTACTACCGCCAGACCGAAGGCTCGCGTCCCGGCGACGATGTCTGGCAGATCACGCCGGCCTGGTCCTTCACCCTGCCATTGGGCAACTCGAACCTGTTGATCGACGGCTACATGGACTGGGTCGTGGATAACGACCAGAACGCCCATGGCACCTATCACGCCAACCTGCACTTCAACCCGCAGATCAAGTACGACCTGGGCAAAGCCCTGGGCTGGCGGGAGAAACAGGTGTACGTCGGCGCCGAATACAGCTACTGGAAAGACAAGTACGGCATCGAAAACAGCGGCAAATTCGACACCAATGAAAACACCACCAGCCTGCTGGTGAAGGTGCATTTCTGATGTTGCCCCGCAACCGTGCGCCAAACCTGTCGTCGGTGCGCCGTTGCGGAGCACTTGAGACCTGGCCGAGGAGTCAGTATTCTCCGCGGCCGCCCGAATCCGGTTTAAAAAAAAGCCCGGATGTAAAACCTGACCAGCAGGCCAACTTATCCCGGCGCTGGCAGGCACCAAGGCACCCCAAAACCCCTCTCAATCGACTGCTCTTGAGCCGTCGAGCGGGAGTTTTTTTGCTTTTTGAAAGCCTTGGCTCAGCTCTTGCTAACAGCACCAAAGCTGACCGATTGGATGATTTTTTACCGCTACGGAAACAGGCGCCACACCAGAGCGCCGACCTTAAAAAAATAACGTGGAACCACCTACTTTTTGGGAGCAACCGAATGAAACGTACGTGCACTAGCCTGATGCTGGCGGGGTCGATGCTGGCCGGGGGCCAGGCCATGGCCGGCGATTTGCTGCAGTGGCAGACCAACAGCCTGACCTACCTGTATGGCAAGGACTTCCAGGTCAACCCGCGCATCCAGCAGACGGTGACCTTCGAACACGCCGATGGCTGGAAGTACGGCGACAACTTCTTCTTCATCGACAAGATCTTCTACAACGGCAAGGAAGACGCCTTCGCGGGCAAGAACACCCACTATGGCGAGCTCAGCCCGCGCCTGTCGTTCAACAAGATCTTCGACCAGAAGTTCGAGTTAGGCCCGATCAAGGACGTCCTGCTGGCCATGACCTACGAGTTCGGTGAAGACGACACCGAGTCGTACCTGATCGGCCCTGGCTTCGACCTGGCCATCCCGGGCTTCGACTACTTCCAGTTGAACTTCTACAACCGTCACACCGAAGGCGACCGCCCGGGCGACAACATCTGGCAGGTCTCGCCGGTCTGGTCCTACACCATCCCGGTGGGTGAATCGGACGTGCTGATCGACGGTTTCATGGACTGGGTCGTCGACAACGACGTCAACAGCAAAGGCGAATACCACGCCAACCTGCACTTCAACCCACAGGTCAAATACGACCTGGGCAAGGCGCTGAACCTGGGTGCCAAGCAGTTGTACGTCGGTGTCGAGTATGACTACTGGAAAAACAAGTACGGGATTGAAGACAGCCAGGGTTTCAAGACGGATCAGAGCGTGACCAGTTTCCTGGTTAAGGTGCACTTCTGATTTAAAATCAAAAGATCGCAGCCTTCGGCAGCTCCTACAGGGGAACGCATTCCAATGTAGGAGCTGCCGAAGGCTGCGATCTTTTGCTTATGGCAACCCCAGAAACCGACTCAACTCTCCGCGCTTGGCCAACGCATCGCGCCGCCCCAGTTCGATCAACTCGCTGCAGTACCCCGCCTCGAACAACAGATAGCTCAGCACCCCTGCCCCGCTGGTCCTGGTCGCGCCCGGTCCGCGTAAAAACAGGCGTAATGCCGGCGGCAATTCCTGACGATGCCGCGCGGCAATCTCGTCGATCGGCTGGCTCGGTGAAATCACCAGCACGTCCACCGGCGCCACGCCCAATGCGCGGGTCGGTGTGCCATCAGGCATCAGGTGACTGAACTGGTTCAGGCGCTGCAACAGTTCGATGTCACTTTCCAGGCTGTCAATGAACGTACTGTTGAGCATGTGCCCGCCGATCTGCGCCAGGGTCGGCTGCTGACCGGTGTAGCTGCGCTGCAAGGGTTGTTGCGGGTCGATACCGCGGGGGTTGCCGCTGACGCCCACCACCAGCACCCGACTGGCGCCCAGATGCAGCGCCGGGCTGATCGGCGCCGACTGACGCACCGCGCCATCACCGAAATACTCTTCGCCGATTTTCACCGGGGCGAACAGCAGTGGGATGGCCGAACTGGCGAGCAAGTGTTCTACCGACAGTCGGGTGGGAACGCCAATGCGTCGATGGCGCAACCAGGCATCGATCTTGCCGCCGCCCTGATAAAAGGTGACGGCCTGGCCAGACTCATAGCCGAACGCCGTGACCGCCACCGCATGCAATTGCTTCTGTGCGATCGCTTCGGCGATGCCGCCCATATGCAGCTTGTCGTTGAGCAGATCCCGCAGCGGCGAACTGTTGAGCAGTGCCACCGGAACCTGGGCACCGATGCCGAGCAAACTGTGGCTGACAAAGCGACTGGCCTGGCGAATGACCCCGGGCCAGTCGCTGCGCAGTACCAGAGGGCTGCGAAAGGCCTGCCAGAAGGCCGTCAGGCGTTGGATGGCACGACGAAAGTCCATTGCCCCGCTGGCGAGGCTGACGGCGTTGATCGCGCCCGCCGAGGTGCCGACGATCACCGGAAACGGATTGCTCGCCCCCGGCGGCAGCAATTCGGCAATCGCCGCCAGCACCCCGACCTGATAAGCCGCCCGAGCCCCGCCGCCGGAAAGAATCAACCCTGTAACCGGTTCAGCTGGACTCATGCACAACTCTCCATGGTGCTTGATGGGATTTCGTTGTTTCGACCTGTTCCCTTGTGGGAGCGAGCTTGCTCCGGGCGGCGTTCCGACGATGGACGTCAACGATAACGCGGGTAACCTGACGCCCAGTGGCGCTCTCCAGTCCATCGCGAGCAGGCTCGCTCCTACAGGGGATCGGGGTTCAACGGCGTTTGGCGTACAGCTTCGGCTCGCCCGGTGGACGGCTCTTGAAGCGGCGGTGGGCCCACAGGTATTGCTCGGGATATTCGCGCAGGACGCCTTCGATCCACTGGTTGATGCGAATGCAGTCTTCTTCCTCGGTTTCACCGGGGAAGCCTTCGAGCGGCGCATGGATCACCAGCCGATAACCGCTGCCGTCCGCCAGGCGTTCCTGGGTGAACGGCACCACCAGCGCCTTGCCCAGCCGCGCAAACTTGCTCGTGGCGGTGACGGTCGCCGCCTGAATGCCGAACAGCGGCACGAAGATGCTTTGCTTGGCGCCGTAGTCCTGATCCGGCGCGTACCAGATCGCGCGGCCCGAGCGCAGCAACTTGAGCATGCCGCGCACGTCTTCACGCTCTATCGCCAGCGAATCGAGGTTGTGCCGCTCGCGGCCCTGGCGCTGGATGTAGTCGAACAGCGGATTCTTGTGCTCGCGGTACATGCCGTCGATGGTGTGCTGCTGACCGAGCAATGCCGCGCCGATTTCCAGCGTGGTGAAGTGCAGCGCCATCAGGATCACGCCCTTGCCTTCGCGCTGGGCCTGCTGCAGATACTCCAGCCCTTCAACGTGAGCGAGACTCGCCAGGCGTTTGCGCGACCACCACCAGCTCATCGCCATCTCAAAAAATGCGATACCGGTGGAGGCGAAGTTTTCCTTGAGCAGGCGTTTGCGTTCGGCGGCGGTTTTTTCCGGAAAACACAGTTCCAGATTACGCTTGGCAATGCGCCGTCTGTCGCCGGCCACGCGATACATCAATGAACCCAGGACGCGACCGATCCACAGCAGTGCCGGATATGGCAACTGGACGATCAGCCACAACAGCCCCAGGCCACACCACAGCGGCCAGAAACGTGGAGATAGAAATGCTTTTCGAAAACGCGGGCGGTCCATTAATGCTTCCGGAATGACAATGGCCGCGCATTCTACATCGTTCGACCCGGCTTGCGGCCTGCGGGCGTTCTCGTTATAAGTCTCGGCACTTTTAGTGACAAGTCGTTGTATGCCGACCATGAGCCAAACCGAACCGCTAGACCAAGATCCCGTGTTCCAGTTGAAGGGCAGCATGCTGGCCATTACGGTGCTGGAACTGGCCCGTAACGACCTGGAAAGCCTTGATCGGCAACTGGCCGCCAAGGTCGCCCAGGCGCCCAACTTCTTCAGCAACGCGCCGCTGGTACTGGCCCTGGACAAACTCCCGGCCAACGAAGGCGCCGTCGATCTGCCCGGCCTGATGCGCGTGTGCCGCCAGCATGGCCTGCGCACCCTGGCGATCCGCGCCAGCCGCATCGAAGACATTGCCGCCGCCATCGCAGTCGACTTGCCGGTGCTGCCACCGTCCGGTGCTCGGGAGCGTCCACTGGACCTGACCGAAGGCGAACCGAAGAAAAAACCGGAAAAACCGCCTGAACCGACCATCAAGCCGACAAAAATCATCACCTCGCCCGTACGCGGTGGCCAGCAGATTTATGCCCAGGGCAGCGATCTGGTGGTGATCTCCTCGGTCAGCCCGGGGGCGGAACTTCTCGCCGATGGCAACATCCATGTATACGGCCCGATGCGTGGTCGTGTGTTGGCCGGCGTCAAGGGCGACACCAAGGCGCGGATTTTCTGTCAGCAAATGAGTGCTGAACTGATTTCCATTGCCGGACATTACAAGGTTTCCGAAGATCTGCGCCGCGACCCTCTGTGGGGTTCGGGTGTGCAGGTCAGCCTGTCCGGCGACGTGTTGAACATCATTCGGCTTTAACGGATACTGCCGCATTTTCCAAGCATCTCTAAAACGTAGCGAAAACGGCTCAAACGAAGTAGGAAAAGGCCGAAAGCAGTGTTTACCGGGGGTAAACGCCGCTTAAAACCCGATTCCAGCCAAGGCTGTCCGACTGCAGTAGTTTTTCAGGAGATGTTTTTCAGGGGCTGAAAAGTCCTTTTTCCTTAGGGGTGAAACACCTTGGCCAAGATTCTCGTGGTTACATCCGGCAAGGGTGGTGTGGGTAAGACCACCACCAGCGCCGCTATCGGTACCGGCCTCGCTCTGCGCGGCCACAAAACAGTTATCGTCGACTTCGACGTGGGCTTGCGTAACCTCGACCTGATCATGGGTTGCGAGCGCCGCGTGGTGTATGACTTCGTCAACGTGGTCAACGGCGAAGCCAACCTGCAACAGGCCCTGATCAAAGACAAGCGCCTGGAAAACCTCTATGTGCTGGCCGCCAGCCAGACCCGCGACAAAGACGCGCTGACCGTCGAAGGCGTGGAAAAAGTCCTGATGCAACTCAAGGAAGATTTTGAGTTCGTGGTCTGCGATTCCCCGGCGGGCATCGAAAAAGGCGCCCACCTGGCCATGTACTTCGCCGATGAAGCGATCGTCGTGACCAACCCGGAAGTTTCCTCGGTACGTGACTCCGACCGCATGCTCGGCCTGCTGGCCAGCAAGTCCCGTCGTGCCGAACGCGGCGAAGACCCGATCAAGGAACACCTGCTGATTACCCGTTATCACCCGGAGCGTGTGAGCAAAGGCGAAATGCTCGGCGTAGAAGACGTCAAGGAAATCCTTTCGGTGACCCTGCTCGGCGTGATCCCTGAATCCCAGGCGGTGCTCAAGGCATCCAACCAGGGCGTTCCGGTGATTCTCGACGACCAGAGCGATGCCGGCCAGGCCTACAGCGATACCGTTGACCGCCTGCTGGGCAAGACCGTGGATCATCGATTCCTTGATGTACAGAAGAAGGGATTCTTCGAGCGCCTGTTTGGAGGCAACTAAGCAATGAACCTTTTTGACTTCTTTCGTGCCAACAAAAAGCAAAGCACCGCGTCGGTAGCGAAAGAGCGTCTACAGATCATCGTGGCGCACGAACGCGGCCAACGCAGCACCCCGGACTACCTGCCGGCCTTGCAGAAGGAACTGGTCGAGGTGATCCGCAAGTACGTCAATATCGGGTCCGATGACGTGCACGTCGCACTGGAAAGCCAGGGCAGCTGCTCGATTCTGGAACTCAACATCACCCTGCCTGATCGCTGAGTCGATCCGCCAGGAGCCACGGCGGCTCAGGCCCTTCAGGCCTTTGTAGGAGCTGCCGCAGGCTGCGATCTTTTGATCTTGTTTTTGAAATGCAAAATCAAAAGATCGCAGCCTGCGGCAGCTCCTACAGGGAACGAGGGGCCTGAGCCGCCGTTGGCGTTTGTTACGAGGCTGTTTTAATGCCGTTGTCCAACATCCACATCATCCATCAGGACGCTGCCGTACTGGTGGTGAACAAACCGACCCTGTTGCTCTCTGTCCCTGGCCGGGCCGATGACAACAAGGACTGCCTGATTACCCGCCTGCAGGAAAACGGCTACCCGGAAGCGCGAATCGTCCATCGGCTGGACTGGGAGACGTCCGGCATCATCCTGCTGGCCCGCGACCCGGACACCCATCGCGAGCTGTCCCGGCAATTTCACGACCGCGAAACCGAAAAGGCCTACACCGCCCTGTGCTGGGGTCAGCCGGAACTCGACAGCGGCAGCATCGACCTGCCCCTGCGCTACGACCCGCCGACCAAGCCGCGGCATGTGGTCGATCATAAATTCGGCAAACATGCGTTGACCTTCTGGCGCGTGCTGGAGCGTTGCGGCGACTGGTGCCGCGTTGAGCTGACACCGATCACCGGCCGCTCCCACCAGTTGCGCGTACACATGCTTTCGATCGGTCATCCGCTGCTCGGTGACGGGCTCTATGCCCACGAGCAGGCGCTGGCGGCCTGGCCGCGCCTGTGCCTGCACGCGAGCATGCTGACCTTCACCCATCCCCAGACCGGCGAGCGCCTGCGCTTCGAGTGCCCGGCACCGTTCTGAACGCAACGCACTCCCCCTGTAGGAGCGAGCTTGCTCCGGGCGGCGTTCCGACGATGATCTCAAGAACGCCGCGGGGCGCCAGGCTTCCCGCGTTATCGTTGACGACCATCGCGAGCAAGCTCGCTCCTACAGGGGGGGGGGCGCCACTCCACCCGCACACCACCGCCAATTCCCTGACCAATACGTTAAACTGGCGCCACTGCTGTCTGGAGCTACTTTATGCGCGAAGAGTTGAACCAAGGCCTGATCGATTTCCTCAAGGCCTCCCCTACCCCGTTCCATGCCACCGCCAGCCTTGTTCAGCGCCTGGAAGCGGCGGGCTATCAACGCCTCGACGAGCGCGAGCCGTGGAACACCGAAGCCAACGGTCGCTACTACGTCACCCGCAATGACTCTTCGATCGTCGCGATCAAAATGGGCCGCCATTCGCCGCTGCACGGCGGCATTCGCCTGGTCGGCGCCCACACCGACAGCCCGTGCCTGCGCGTCAAGCCGCAACCGGAGCTGCAGCGCCAGGGTTTCTGGCAGTTGGGTGTCGAAGTCTATGGCGGTGCACTGCTGGCACCGTGGTTCGACCGCGACCTGTCCCTGGCCGGCCGCGTGACCTTCCGGCGTGACGGCAAGGTCGAGAGCCAGTTGATCGACTTCAAGGCCCCGGTCGCGATCATTCCGAACCTGGCGATTCACCTCAACCGCGAAGCCAACATGGGCTGGGCCATCAACGCCCAGACCGAACTGCCGCCGATCCTTGCGCAATTCGCCGGTGACGAGCGGGTGGACTTCCGCGCGGTACTCACCGACCAGCTCGCCCGCGAACACGGCCTGAATGCCGATGTGGTGCTCGATTACGAGCTGAGTTTCTACGACACCCAAAGCGCTGCAGTCATTGGCCTGCATGGCGACTTCATCGCCGGCGCGCGCCTGGACAACCTGCTGTCGTGCTACGCCGGCCTGCAAGCGTTGCTGACGGCCGACACCGACGAAACCTGCGTGCTGGTCTGCAACGACCACGAAGAAGTCGGCTCCTGCTCGGCCTGCGGTGCCGATGGCCCGATGCTGGAGCAAACCCTGCGTCGCCTGCTGCCTGAAGGTGATGAGTTCGTACGCACCATTCAGAAATCCCTGCTGGTTTCGGCTGACAACGCCCACGGCGTGCATCCGAACTACGCCGACAAGCACGATGCCAACCATGGCCCGAAACTCAACGCCGGCCCGGTGATCAAGGTCAACAGCAACCAGCGCTACGCCACCAACAGCGAAACCGCCGGGTTCTTTCGTCACCTGTGCATGGCTGAAGAAGTGCCGGTGCAAAGCTTCGTGGTGCGCAGCGACATGGGCTGCGGTTCGACCATCGGCCCGATCACCGCCAGCCACCTGGGCGTGCGCACCGTGGACATCGGCCTGCCGACGTTCGCCATGCACTCGATCCGCGAACTGTGCGGCAGCCAAGACCTGGCGCACCTGGTCAAGGTACTGAGCGCGTTCTACGCCTGCCGCGAGTTGCCTTAAACCCTGTAGGAGCTGCCGCAGGCTGCGATCTTTTGATTTTGCTTTTAAGATCAAAAGATCGCAGCCTGCGGCAGCTCCTACACACGCACATCAATTCGGCTGCTTCAAAAGCGGCCTAGACTTCAAGTATCCCTTCGACAAGGCTGTCTCCATGATTTCGATGTCCACCTTTCACGCCATGCTGATCCCGATTCTTGCCGGGATGCTCCTGCTGGCCGTAGGCTTCAACTTTCGCGACAAAAATGCCGGTGTGTTTGCCATGTGGATCGGCATGCTGACCATCCTCGCCACCGTGGTGATCAAGATCCTCGCCAAACTCAACGAATAATTCATCGCCCTTGGCTCGCATTGAATTTGACGGGCTCGTACACTCGGTCGATCCGCTCCTTGCGAGGTTGACCGCCTAGTGTTCGCTCGTCTTTTTGCCCTTCCGTATTTTTTCCTTGCCTGCCTGTTGCTGCTGCCAGTGGCACCTGCCCAGGCGGCCGGCCTGCCAAGCCTGCTCGGCGGCCAGGCCAAGGCGCAGCCCGAAGCACAGGAACCACTGGGGCAGTCCCTGGACGAAGTGATCAAGTCACTGGAAAACGATCAGCAGCGCACCAAGCTGCTGGTCGATCTGAAAAGGCTGCGTGACACCACCAAAAAGGCCCAGCCGACTACCGAAGAAGGCGTGCTGGGCCTGATTGGCGGAACCCTGGCCACGATCGAAAAGAAATTTTCCGGCGACGACAGTCCGCTCACGCGCTGGTCCAGCGAGTTCGACCAGGCCCAGGAAGA
This sequence comes from Pseudomonas sp. B1(2018), assembly GCF_003097365.1. NCBI lineage: Bacteria > Pseudomonadati > Pseudomonadota > Gammaproteobacteria > Pseudomonadales > Pseudomonadaceae > Pseudomonas > Pseudomonas sp. B1(2018). The sequence goes on along the minus strand of NZ_PYUK01000017.1, from coordinate 87,550 downwards.
GTTGATGGCCCTGGCGCTGCCGGCCAATGAATGGCTGCCGATGCTCTTTGCGTTCGCCATGATCCTGATGGTCTGGAGCCTGCTGGCCGCCGCGCTGATCTGGATCAGCCACCGCGTGCGCATGCGTTTCGGCCTGACTGAAGAACTGCCGCAACACCCCCGTGCCCTGGACATGTTGCGCTTTGCCTTGCGCAAGCTCGGGCCATGGCTGATCGCCCTGGTGATCACGATCTACATGAGCTATGCCCTGCCCTCGTCCCTGGGCAAAAGCCTGGCGATGGTGCTGGCCTATGCGTTGGTCGTCGGCACCTGCTTCTCGGCCATCTGCGTGATTGCCTTTTCCCTGCTCGACGGCCCACACCGCCACCGCGCCTTGTACATTCTGCGGCACCAGGCGTTTCGACCGCTGTGGCTGATCGGCAGCTTCGCCGCATTTGGCGAAGCGCTGAGCGACCCAAAACTGGTCGACAGCCTCGGCAGCCATCTGGCCCATACGGCTGCCACGATTGCCAATGTCCTGGCAGCTTTGTCCACGGCCCGGTTCATCTTGCGTTTCCGCCGCCCGATCGCCCACCTGATCCGCAACCAGCCGCTGTCCCGACGCCTGACCCGCCGCGCCCTCAACGACACCCTGTCGATTCTCGGCACCTTCTGGTACGTGCCGGCGCTGGTGCTGGTGGCCATTTCCCTGTTCGCGACGTTCATTTCCGCCGGCGACACCAGCACTGCCCTGCGCCAGTCGCTGATCTGCACCGTGCTGCTGGTGTTGTGCATGGTCATCAACGGCCTGGTACGCCGCCACGCCCTCAAGCCCCAGCGCGGCATCCGGCGTTACGCCGTGTATTCGGAACGGTTGAAAAACTTCTTCTACACAATCCTCCACCTGTTGGTGTGGCTGGCCTTTATCGAACTCGGCCTGCGGGTCTGGGGCATGTCCTTGATCCGCTTTACCGAAGGCGACGGCCACGAAGTCAGCGTCAAGCTGTTCAGCCTCGCCGGCACGCTGCTGTTCGCCTGGCTGATCTGGATTCTCAGCGACACCGCCGTGCACCATGCACTGACCCGCTCGCGCAAAGGCCTGGCCAATGCCCGCGCGCAGACAATGATGCCGCTGATTCGCAACGTGCTGTTCGTGGCCATTTTCATTGTCGCGCTGATCGTTGCCCTGGCGAACATGGGCATGAACGTCACGCCCCTGCTGGCCGGTGCCGGTGTGATCGGTCTGGCGATCGGCTTTGGTGCGCAATCGCTGGTAGCCGACCTGATTACCGGATTGTTCATCATCATCGAAGACTCACTGGCCATCGACGACTACGTGGATGTCGGCGGCCACCTCGGCACGGTAGAAGGCCTGACCATCCGCACCGTGCGCCTGCGGGACATCGATGGCATCGTCCACACCATTCCGTTCAGTGAAATCAAAAGCATCAAGAACTACTCCCGGGAATTCGGCTACGCGATCTTCCGGGTCGCGGTGCCGGCCAACATGGACATCGACAACGCCATCAAACTGATGCGCGAAGTCGGCCAGAAAATGCGCACCGATCCGTTGCAGCGACGCAATATCTGGTCGCCGCTGGAGTTCCAGGGGGTGGAAAGTTTCGAGTCGGGCAACGCGATCCTGCGCGCCCGCTTCAAGACCGCGCCGATCAAGCAGTGGGAGGTTTCGCGGGCGTTCAACCTGTCACTCAAGCGGCACATGGATGAAGCCGGACTGGACCTGGCGACACCGCGGATGAGTATTCAGGTCACAGCCGCCACCGGCTCCCGGGACCAACCCCTGTAGCAGCTGCCGCAGGCTGCTATCTTTTAAATATCAAAAGATCGCTGCCTGCGGCAGCTCCTACAAAGTCAAACCACGTCAACGCCGACATGAATCGCATCATGCCGCCAGAACTCCAGGTCGCAGTCGATCAACCGTTCATGCTGGTCATAGTTGACGCGGGCAATCCGTAAGCCCGGGCTCCCCGCCGACACCTTCAACGCCGCTGCCGCATCCACCGACAACGCCGTGGGCACAATCTCGAAGCGCACCCGTCCGTAGTGCAGGTCGTAATGCCGCGCATACAACTCGGTGATCGACTGATTCAAGTCGAAATCGAGGATTCCCGGAAAGTACTGCGGGTTCAGATAGTGCTCCACGTACAGCACCAGTCGCCCGTCGATGCGCCGTGAGCGGCAGATCTGGATCACGCTCGACAGCGCCGGCAATTGCAGCCAGGCACAAACGGCCGCCGACGCCGGTTGCAATCGTGCCGAAATCACCTCGGTGGACGGCACCCGCCCCTGGGCACTGACCATCGCGTGAAAGTGGCTGCGCTGCATCAGGTTGTACGCCAGGCGTGGCGGCGAGACGAACCAGCCACGACGCTCCTCGCGGTAGATTTGCCCCTGCGACTCCAACTGCAACAACGCCTCACGCAAAGTGATCCGCGTGGTGCCGAACAATTCACTGAGCTTGCGCTCGGCGGGTAATTTGCTGCCCGGGGCCAACAGGCCATGGTCGATCTGCTCCTGAAGCACCTGGCCGATGGCTGTTACCGCCTTTGTTGCCTCTTCACGCATCAACGTTTCCTATCTGGACTAGACCAGCACCAATTCAGGGCAGAACCGCCGCGCAATCCGGCTCATTCAATAGTCTGCAAGCGTAGGCAGCGTAGATGACCGAGGTGTGACAAAGCTGCCCAACGGTCGCCGCTCTGCGAACTCGAAACCTGCAATTCATCGGCCAAGTCCCTTGCCAGCCGAGGCCTTGACCATGGTCTACGCTTATCAGGCCAGTCGCGATACCGCTGAACAAAAAGTCCTCCAGGGCGACGAGCGACATCAAAGTGTCATCCAGCCCCCTTAAATTGGCTCAGGTATTGCTGACCTAGACCAACACAAACCGCAATCGCAGCGTTGAACACGACCCAAGGAGCTTCGGAATGAAAAAGCTTTTCCTGGCATCACTGTTAGGCTCGACCATCGCAATGTGCACCGCCGCCATGGCGGCCGATGATTTGAAAACCCTGGAAGCCGCTGCGAAAGCGGAAGGCGCCGTCAACAGCGTCGGCATGCCCGATGACTGGGCCAACTGGGCCGGCACCTGGAAAGACCTGAGCGACAAGTACGGCCTCAAGCACATCGACACCGACATGAGTTCGGCCCAGGAGATCGCCAAGTTCGCCGCGGAGAAAGACAACGCCAGCGCCGACATCGGCGACGTCGGTGCAGCCTTCGGCCCGATCGCGGTCAAGCAGGGCGTAGTCCAGCCCTACAAGCCTTCCACCTGGGATCAGGTGCCAGCCTGGGCCAAGGACAAGGACGGCAACTGGGCACTGGCCTACACCGGCACCATCGCTTTCATCGTCAACAAGAAGTTGCTGCACGGCTCCGAAGCCCCAACCAAGTGGGCTGACCTCAAGAGCGGCAAGTACAAGGTGTCCATCGGTGACGTGAGCACCGCAGCCCAGGCAGCCAACGGCGTACTGGCCGCGGCACTGGCCAACGGTGGCGACGAGAAAAACCTCCAGCCTGCCCTGCTGCTGTTCGCCGACATCGCCAAGCAAGGTCGCCTGTCGATGTCCAACCCGACGATTGCCACCATGGAAAAAGGCGAAATCGAAGTCGGCGTGGTCTGGGACTTCAACGGCCTGAGCTACAAGGCCAAGATGGCCAACCCGGATGACTACGTGGTGCTGATCCCGTCCGACGGCTCGGTGATTTCCGGCTACACCACCATCATCAACAAGTACGCGAAAAACCCGAACGCCGCCAAGCTGACCCGCGAATACATCTTCAGCGACGCCGGCCAGATCAACCTGGCCAAGGGCAACGCCCGTCCGATCCGTGCCGAGCACATCACACTGCCGGCCGACGTGAAGGCCAAGCTGCTGCCTAACGAGCAGTACAAGAAAGTGACGCCGATCAAAGACGCGGATGCGTGGGAAAAGACCTCCAAGGCCCTTCCTCAGAAGTGGCAGGAAGAAGTCATTATCAATATGCAGTAATGCTGCATCCGTAGGAGCTGCCGCAGGCTGCGATCGTTTGATTGTGCTTTTTCAAGATCAAAAGATCGCAGCCTGCGGCAGCTCCTACACCGTTCAGTTTTGAATCTGGAGTCATCGCCCCTATGAAGCACAACGTCATCCTTGTGGTGCTCGACGGCCTCAACTATGAGGTCGCCCGTCACGCCATGGGGCACCTGCAGGCGTACGTCGGTGCAGGACGTGCGGCACTCTACAAGCTGGAGTGCGAGTTGCCGGCCCTGTCCCGCCCGCTGTACGAATGCATCCTGACCGGCGTTGCGCCCATCGACAGCGGTATCGTCCACAACAACGTTTCGCGCCTGTCCAACCAGCGCAGCATCTATCACTACGCCACCGACGCAGGTCTAGTCACCGCCGCGGCGGCCTATCACTGGGTCAGCGAACTGTATAACCGTTCGCCTTTCGTGGCGGCACGGGACCGCCACACCGATGACCCGCAACTGCCGATCCAGCATGGGCATTTCTACTGGAACGATCACTACCCCGATTCGCACCTGTTCGCCGACGCCGAAAACCTGCGCCAGCGCCATGCGCCGCACTTCCTGCTGATCCACCCGATGAACATCGACGACGCCGGGCACAAGCACGGCCTCGACACCCCGCAGTACCGCAACAGCGCCCGCTCGGCCGACATCATCCTGGCCGACTACCTGCAAGGCTGGCTCGATGCCGGTTATCAGGTGCTGGTCACCGCCGACCACGGCATGAACAACGACCGCTCCCACAACGGCCTGCTGCCGGAAGAACGTGAGGTGCCGTTGTTCGTTCTCGGCGATGCGTTCAGCTTCGGCGCCGGTGCAGCGCCGAAACAGACCGAGATCTGCGGCACCGTCTGCGAGTTGCTGGGCGCGCCCCACGACAAACCGGTCTGCCGGGAGCTGCTCAAGTGAATGCCATGACCCGCAGTAAATGGCTGGCAGCCTTATGCCTGGTCCCGTTCGCACTGTTCTTCATCGTGTTCGAGATCGCACCGCTGACCTGGGTGATGATCAACAGCCTGCAATCGGAAGAATTCGGCTGGGGCCTGGCCAACTTCAGCAAAATCTTCAGTTCGAAGTTTTACCTGCAGGCGATCCAGTACAGCCTCGAGATCAGCTTCTGGTCCAGCGTGTTCGGGATCATCATCGCGATACTGGGCGCCTACTCCCTGCGCCGGGTCGATTCGAAACTGCGCAACTTCGTCAACGCCTTCGCCAACATGACCAGCAACTTCGCCGGCGTGCCCCTGGCCTTCGCGTTCATCATTTTGCTCGGCTTCAACGGCAGCTTCACCATCATGCTCAAGCAGGCCGGGATCATTCAGGATTTCAACCTGTACTCGAAAACCGGGTTGATCATTCTCTACACCTACTTCCAGATTCCTCTGGGCGTACTGCTGCTGTACCCGGCCTTCGATGCGCTGCGCGAAGACTGGCGTGAGTCCGCGGCGCTACTCGGCGCCGACGGTTGGCAGTACTGGCGGCATATCGGTTTGCCTGTGTTGACGCCGGCACTGCTGGGCACCTTCGTGATCCTGCTGGCCAACGCCCTAGGCGCCTACGCCACGGTGTACGCCCTGACCACCGGCAACTTCAACGTGCTGCCAATCCGCATCGCGGCGATGGTGTCCGGTGACATTTCCCTGGACCCGAACCTGGCCAGCGCCCTGGCCGTGGTACTGGTGGCCCTGATGACCCTGGTGACCATCGTGCATCAGTTGCTGTTGAAGAGGAGCTACCATGTCTCGCGCTGAACTGGGGCCCGCCGGTGTCTACCACCGCGTCGTGGTTTACCTGTTGTTTGCCATCCTGCTGTTGCCGCTGGCCGGCACGCTGGTCTACTCGATCGCCAGCAGTTGGTCGGCAACCATTCTGCCCAGCGGTTTCACCCTCAAGTGGTACATCCAACTGTGGAGCGATCCGCGCTTCCTGAATGCGTTCGGGCAATCGCTGCTGGTCTGCGTGGGTTCACTGATTCTTTCCGTCGTGCTGATCCTGCCGTTGCTGTTCGTGGTGCATTACCACTTCCCGAAACTCGATGCGCTGATGAACATCCTGATCCTGCTGCCCTTCGCCGTGCCACCGGTGGTGTCGTCGGTGGGGCTGCTGCAGCTCTATGGTTCCGGGCCGTTCGCCATGGTCGGTACACCCTGGATCCTGATCGGTTGCTACTTCACCGTGGCGCTGCCGTTCATGTACCGGGCGATCACCAACAACCTGCAAGCGATCAACCTGCGCGACCTGATGGACGCCGCCCAGTTGCTCGGCGCCAGCACCTGGCAAGCCGCCATCCTGGTGGTGCTGCCGAACCTGCGCAAGGGCCTGATGGTGGCGCTGCTGCTGTCGTTCTCGTTCCTGTTCGGTGAGTTCGTGTTCGCCAACATCCTCGTCGGCACCCGCTACGAAACCCTGCAGGTCTACCTCAACAACATGCGCAACAGCAGCGGTCATTTCACCAGTGCGCTGGTGATTTCCTACTTCTTCTTTGTGCTGGTTCTGACCTGGATTGCCAATATCTTGAACAGGGACAAAAGCGAATGAGCTATGTCAGCGTCCAACATCTTCAGAAAAGCTTCGCCGGCACCACGGTGTTCAGCGACATCAATTGCGAAATCCAGAAAGGTGAGTTCGTCACCCTGCTCGGCCCCTCCGGTTGCGGCAAGTCCACCCTGCTGCGCTGCATCGCCGGCCTGACGTCGGTGGATGGCGGCAAAATCCTGCTCGACGGTACCGATATCGTGCCGGTGAGCCCGCAGAAACGCGGGATCGGCATGGTGTTCCAGAGCTATGCGCTGTTCCCCAACATGACCGTGGAGCAAAACGTCGCCTTTGGTCTGCGCATGCAAAAGGTCAATGCCGATGACAGCCAGAAACGCGTCGCCGAAGTACTGAAACTGGTGGAGTTGCAGGACTTCGCCGCACGCTATCCACATCAGCTGTCCGGGGGCCAATGCCAGCGCGTCGCCCTCGCCCGCTCGCTGGTGACCCGACCACGCCTGTTGCTGCTGGACGAACCGCTGTCGGCGCTGGATGCGCGCATTCGCAAGCACCTGCGCGAACAGATCCGTCAGATCCAGCGCGAACTGGGCCTGACCACGATTTTCGTCACACACGATCAGGAAGAAGCCCTGACCATGTCTGACCGGATTTTCCTCATGAATCAGGGAAAGATCGTACAAAGCGGCGACGCCGAAACCCTCTACACTGCGCCGGTGGATGTGTTCGCTGCCGGTTTCATCGGCAACTACAACCTGCTGGATGCCGACAGTGCCTCGAAGCTGCTGCAGCGGCCAATCAACAAGCGCATCGCCATTCGCCCGGAAGCCATCGAACTGAGCCTCAACGGTGAACTGGACGCGCAGGTACGCAGCCACAGCCTGTTGGGCAACGTAATCCGCTACCGGGTCGAAGCCCGGGGCGTGGAACTGGTGGTGGATGTGCTGAACCGCTCGGCGGCCGACCTGCATCCCGATGGTCAGCGCCTGGCGCTTTCCATCGATCCGACGGCCCTGTGTGAGGTAGCTTGAAGGCAGCGGCAAGTTTCAAGCTGCAAGCTTCAAGTTGTAGACTGCTGACCACCTAACCCAATTCTTGCAGCTTGCAGCTTGAAGCTTGCAGCTGTTCTCAGAGAGAACCCGATGGCCCTGGCAATTTTTGATCTGGACGAAACCCTGATCCACGGCGACTGCGCCACCCTTTGGAGCGAGCAGATGGGCCGCCTGGGCTGGGTCGACCCCGAGTCGTTCATGCGACAGAACAACGAGCTGATGGACGCTTACAGCCACGGCAAATTGCGCATGGAAGACTTCATGACCTTCAGCCTGGAGCCGATGATCGGCCGCACGCCACAAGAGGTCGAGCATCTGGTTGGCCCCTGGGTGGAAGACTACATCGAGCCGATCATTTTCAGCGACGCCACCAAGGCGATCGCGGCGCATCGCAAGGCCGGCGACCGAATTCTGGTGATCTCGGCCTCGGGCACTCACCTGGTCGGCCCCATCGCCGAGCGCCTGGGCATCGACGAGATACTGGGCATCGAGCTGGAAGTGGCTCAGGGCGTTTACACCGGCCATACCGTGGGCACCCTGACCTACCGCGAAGGCAAGATCACCCGCTTGCTGGAGTGGCTGGATGCGGAAGAGGAAAACCTCGAAGGCGCAAGTTTCTATTCCGACTCTCGCAATGACCTGCCGCTGTTGCTGAAGGTGGATTTCCCCCACGTGGTCAATCCGGATCCGGTGTTGCGCGAGCAGGCCGAAAAGGCCGGTTGGCCGATCCACGACTGGAAATAACCCGGCCCCCTGTGGGAGCGAGCTTGCTCGCGATGGCGGCGAGTCAGTTACATTAATATCAACTGACACTCCGCCATCGCGAGCAAGCTCGCTCCCACAGGTTTCTCGTTGTCAGTTCAGGCTCTCGTCAATCACCAACACCACCTTCCCCGCCACGTTATTACTCGCCAGTTCTGCAAACGCTGCTTCGGCATCCTTGATTGCAAAGGTCCTGGCCAGTTGCGCACTCAAGCGCCCCTCGGCAAACAATGGCCACACGTGCAGGCCCAGATCGCTGAACAGATCTGCCTTGAACTGATCATCCCGGCTGCGCAGGGTCGAACCCAGCAACTGCACGCGCTTGGCCAGCACCTGGGCCAGATCCAGCTTGGCCTCGCGCCCGCCCATCAGACCGATCAACACCCAGCGACCATCCTGAGCCAGCAACTTCAGGTTCAATGCCGCGTAACTGCCACCCACCGGGTCGAGAATCACGTCGAACGGCCCCAGATCGCGCAAGCTCTCCAGATCACCGTTACGCACCACGCCGCCCTGGGCACCCAGCGCTTCGCAGTACGCCAGTCGCTCGGCAGAACCGACGCTGACCCAGCACGGGTTACCGAAGGCCTTGCACAGCTGAATGGCCGCTGAACCAATGCCACTTGCTCCGGCATGCAACAAAACTTTCTGACCCGGCTTGAGCGCAGCCAGTTGAAACACATTCAACCAGACCGTTGCATAAACTTCGGGCAATGCCGCCGCTTCGACCAGTGACATTCCGTCGGGAACCGGCAATACATGCCGCCCGTCGACAACCACCTCTTCGGCCATCCCGCCCCCGGCCAGCAAGGCGCAAACCCGATCGCCCACCTGCCAGGAGGAGCCGGCGCCAACCTCGCTGATGACCCCCGAGCACTCTAGACCGAGCACCTGGCTGGCCCCTGGCGGTGGCGGATAAAGACCGGCTTTCTGCAACAAATCGGCACGATTGAGGCCCGCTGCCGCCACTCGAATACGAACTTGCCCTACATCGCATGCAGGACTGGGTTCATCAACCCATACCACTTGACCGTCAACGCCTTGCAATGCTTTCACAGTGCCTCCATAGTGAGTCTGGACTGAGCCCGAAGCTATAGCGCCGGGCTTTTTGCATTATGCGACCGGCTCCCAAAGAGCCGGCGACTTCAAAGACGGCCTAATATGCGTTATCAATTGTCCCCGCGTCGAATCAGCATGAAGCATCTGTTCCCCAGCACTGCCCTCGCCTTATTCATCGGTATCGGCTTGCTGCCGATTTCGAGCAATACATTCGCAGCCAATAGCTGGGACAAGCTTCAACCCGATCGTGACGAAGTGATCGCCAGTCTGAACGTCGTGGAATTGCTCAAACGCCACCACTACAGCAAGCCGCCACTCGATGACGCGCGCTCGGTGATCATCTACGACAGCTACCTCAAGCTGCTGGATCCATCGCGCAGCTATTTCATGGCCAGCGACATTGCCGAATTCGACAAGTGGAAGACGCAGTTCGACGACTTCCTCAAGAGCGGCGACCTCAACGCCGGGTTCACCATCTACAAGCGCTACCTGGACCGCGTGAAGGCGCGTCTGGACTTTGCCCTTGCCGAGCTGAACAAGGGCGTCGACAAGATCGACTTCAACACCAAGGAAACCTTGCTGATCGACCGCAAGGACGCCCCTTGGCTCAAATCCACCGCGGAACTCGACGACCTGTGGCGCAAACGCGTCAAGGACGAGGTCCTGCGCCAGAAGATCGCCGGCAAGGATTCCAAGCAGATCCAGGAAACCCTGACCAAGCGCTACAAGAACCAGCTGGCGCGCCTGGACCAGACCCGCGCGGAAGACATCTTCCAGGCGTACATCAATACCTTCGCCATGTCCTACGACCCGCACACCAACTATCTGTCGCCGGATAACGCGGAAAACTTCGACATCAACATGAGCCTGTCCCTCGAGGGCATCGGCGCCGTGTTGCAGAGCGATAACGACCAGGTGAAAGTCGTGCGCCTGGTGCCGGCAGGTCCGGCGGACAAGACCAAGCAGGTCGCACCGGCCGACAAGATCATCGGCGTTGCCCAGGGCAACAAGGAAATGGTCGACGTGGTGGGCTGGCGCCTGGACGAAGTGGTCAAGCTGATCCGTGGTCCGAAAGGCACCGTGGTGCGCCTGGAAGTGATCCCGGCCAGCAATGCGCCGAACGACCAGACCACCAAGATCGTGCCGATCACCCGTGAAGCGGTGAAGCTCGAAGACCAGGCCGTGAAGAAGTCGGTCTTGAACCTCAAGCAGGACGGCAAGGACTACAAGCTCGGCGTCATCGAGATCCCGGCGTTCTATCTGGACTTCAAGGCCTTCCGTGCCGGCGACCCGGATTACAAGAGCACCACCCGCGACGTCAAGAAACTGCTGACCGAACTGCAAAAAGACAAAGTCGACGGCGTGGTCATCGACCTGCGCAACAACGGCGGCGGCTCCTTGCAGGAAGCCACCGAACTGACCAGCCTGTTCATCGACAAAGGCCCGACCGTGCTCGTGCGTAACGCCGATGGCCGTGTAGACGTGCTGGAAGATGAAAACCCCGGTGCGTTCTACAAAGGCCCGATGGCGTTGCTGGTCAACCGCCTGTCCGCCTCGGCTTCGGAGATTTTTGCCGGCGCCATGCAGGACTACCACCGCGCACTGATCATCGGCGGCCAGACCTTCGGCAAAGGTACCGTGCAGACCATCCAGCCACTCAACCATGGCGAGCTGAAACTGACCCTGGCCAAGTTCTACCGGGTTTCCGGACAGAGCACCCAGCATCAGGGCGTCTTGCCGGACATCGATTACCCGTCGATCATCGACACCAAGGAAATCGGCGAAAGCGCCCTGCCCGAAGCCATGCCGTGGGACACCATCAAGGCGGCGATCAAGCCGGCGGTCGACCCCTTCAAGCCGTACCTTTCGCAGCTCAAGTCCGAGCACGACATTCGTACCGCCAAGGATGCGGAGTTCGTGTTCATCCGCGACAAGCTGGCCCTGGCGCAGAAACTGATGGCCGAAAAGACCGTCAGCCTCAATGAAGCCGAGCGTCGTGCCCAGCACGCCGACATCGAAGCCAAACAGCTGGCCATGGAGAACATCCGTCGCAAGGCCAAGGGCGAAGAACCGCTCAAAGAGCTGAAGAAAGAAGACGAGGACGCCATCGCGGCCGAGGACGACAAGACCAAACCGGAAGACGATGCCTACCTGAGCGAAACCGGGCGGATTCTGCTGGACTACCTGAAACTCAACACGACAGTGGCGAAGCACTGAGTGTTGATAAACAGCTGATGGCAATTTAATGCTAACGCCCTCCGGGGCGTCATCAAACAGTCATCATTCTGTCGTGAAATACGGGACTGGCGTGCTCCTTGTCGAAAGGGACCACGCCAGTCCTTTTTTTATCGCCAGAGATCGCCATGACCACAACCGAACAGCTGAGTGCATTGAGCTCGATCCTGACTCAAGGCGGTTTGCACAGTTTGTTCCAACCGATCATCAGCCTCTCTGAGCGGCGCATTCTCGGCTACGAAGCCCTCAGTCGCGGGCCGTCCAACAGCCCTCTGCACTCCCCTGTCGCCCTGTTCGCCGTCGCTCGTCAGGCCGGTCGTTTGAGCGAGCTGGAAATTGCCTGCCGCGAAAGCGCTTGCCGACGCTTCAATGAACAACAACTGCCCGGCCTGTTGTTTCTCAACGTATCCCCGGAATCCCTGCTCGAAGCAGCCCATCAACCGGGACGCACCCTGCAATTGCTGCAGGACTTCGGCATTCCGCCGAGTCAGGTAGTCATCGAGCTCACGGAACAGACGCCGACGGATGATTTCCAGCTGCTGCAAACCGCCCTGCATCACTATCGGGCGATGGGATTTTCGATTGCGCTGGATGATCTGGGGGCGGGTTATTCAAGTTTGCGCTTGTGGTCCGAACTGCGGCCGGATTACGTGAAAATCGACCGGCATTTCATTGATGGCATTCATCAGGATGCGCTCAAGCGCGAGTTCGTCGGCTCGATCCTGCAAATCGCCAAGGCCTCGCGGGCGCAAGTCATTGCCGAAGGTATCGAGTTACCGGAAGAGCTCACGGTACTGACCGAGATGGGCGTCGATCTGGTCCAGGGCTATCTGCTCTGCCGCCCCCAGGAACACCCGCCACAGGATGCCCGGGCAATGATGCCCCGCCAGGACAGCACCAGCGTTGTACTGAGCGAAGACGGTAGCGACCTCAGCGCACTGCTCAACGAGCAACCCGCCGTGAACCGGGACACCCCGACCGCCACGGTACTCGAAGCCTTTCGCCGCCAGGCCAACCTGAACTCGCTGGCGGTCCTGGATGCACAGGGTCAGCCTTGCGGTATCGTCCATCGGCATTCGCTCTCCGATGCCCTGCTCAAGCCCTTTGCCACCGATCTGTTCGCCCGCAAACCCATCAGCCGCCTGATGAACGATGACTTCCTCGCCGTCGAGCTGAGCCAGTCGCTGCAACAAGTCAGCCGCCTGATCACCGGCCGTGCCCGCCAGCGCATCGAAGAAGATTTCATCATCACCCTCAATGGCGGCTATCTCGGGCTGGGCCGCGTGATAGACGTACTCAAACTGATCACCGAACTGAAGATCCAGCAAGCCCGCTACGCCAACCCGCTGACTTTGCTCCCGGGCAACGTGCCGATCCAGCAATGCCTGACGCGGTTGCTGCAACAGCAACGGGAATCGGTGATCTGCTACGTGGACATCGACAGCTTCAAACCTTTCAACGACATCTACGGCTATGGCCGCGGCGACGAAGTCCTGTTGTGCCTGGCGCAATGCCTGAACGACCGCGTCGACCCGTCCCGCGACTTCGTCGGCCACATCGGCGGTGATGATTTCCTGCTGGTGCTCGGCCCGGAAGACTGGCGCAAACGCTTGAACCAGTTGCTCGACGACTTCCAGAGCCAATGCCGACGCTTCTACCGCAGCGAGCACCTGGAAGCCGGCTGCTTCATCGCACCGAATCGCCAGGGCGTACGACAGGAGTTTGCGCTGTTGTCACTGTCGATCGGCGTGGTACATCTTCATCCACAGGCCTGTGGACAACTCGATGCGAGCCAGCTGGCGGAAATGGCGTCACAAGCCAAGCACCATGCGAAGAATGTGCAGGGCTATAGCGTGCATGTGATTGATACCCTGGTGGGGCAGGAACATGAAGGTGCTTGCCTGATGGGGCAGCGGTGATTGACAGGACGCTTTCGCGAGCAGCCTCGCTCCCACAGAAGAGCAAAAGCAGATTTGCGTACACAAACGCTCTTCACCACTCAACAGGCCGAGCGTTAGCTCGCCTGCCGCTCTTGATCTTGATCCACCCGCCCCCTCGGCAGGCTGAGTGGAGGTGTTCATCCGGGGACGGGCGCGCAGCGCCGTTCGACGCAGTCGAACTCATTGCATGTAGGTCGAAGCGAAGCCGACCGGAGGGCAATGCCCCCGGATGAATACCGGAGCGAAGGTACCCCGAGCCTCAGCGAGGGGCCGTACGTAAGGGGCGAGACCTTTTGGTTACTTTTGGGGCGTTTGCCAAAAGTGACCCGCTGTAAGAGCGGAACCGTAAGTGGCCGTTACCGAAGAAACGGATATGTACACAGTCAACAAAAGACAGATCGCCTTGCAGACAGGCGCAAAACAATTCCCCAAATAGCCATCCCCCGCCAGCCCAGGGTTATAGCTCAGCCTCGCGAGACGCCAACTCTTGCAACTTGATCGGCGCCAACGGATGCCCGGCCTTGGCAGCAATCCCCCAAAACCGCGCCGCTTCAAGCGGATCCGGCGCCTTGCTCGCCGTTCCGGCCAAACAGATCACGCCCACCTGATACGCCGCCTTGCCATCGCCCGCCAATGCCGCCAGGCGCAACAAACGCACGCCCTCCTCACGAGCGCCGAGGCCGACACCGCGAAACGTCAGGATGTGCCCATAGAAGCTCTGGGCGCCGACGTCGCCCAGGTTGGCCATGCGTGCAAACTGGCCTTCGAGCCAGCGCCAGCCCTGCGGCTGGCGAACAAACCACGACCAGTGAAACAACCGGCGCGCGAGCCAATATCCGGCTCGCGCCTTGAGTTGCAAAAACATTCAGGCCTCGGCCGATTCCGGGTATTCGTACTCGAACACCCGCACCACTTCCGAAGCGTGCCAGGACGCGGCGGCAACGCCGTCCGACGGCCCGGAAAAACGCCCGAGACGCTCGACACACTCAAAGAATCCGGTGCGCGGCAAACGGCTGGCGCCCTGGCTGATCACCAGTGAACTGCGCAATGGCTGCTCCGCCTTGGCGTCCAGAGCCGCCAGATGCTCAAGGGCCGCCGTCAGGGTCTGCATGGCCGGGGTCGGCAGCTGCAAGCGCTCCAGCAATGCCCGATACGTCAACAGATGGCGCTGGCGTCGCGCCTGATCCAGTTCGCCCAGCAATCCGTCCCAGTGTTGACGACTGATGCGTACACTCACGATTCATCCCTCCACCCTGGCACCGTCAATTCCCAAGCCAGGCTGCGGCGAATCGCGGCGTCGGGCAGACGCTCGCCACTTTCGATCATGGCCAGGTAAGACGGGCTGATGCCTACCGTGCGGGCCAGCGCCTCGATGGCGATGCCCTTCCCCTCGCGCAAACTGCGTAGTTGATCCAGACCCGGAAGAATCGCGTCTGGTGTCGCCGCCTGAGACTTCGTGGCTTGAGGCGACGCTTGCTCCTTGATGCCCGCTGCTTTCAATAACGCCTGATATTGAGCCCATGGCAGAACCGCATACTCGGGCTCGCCTTCGCGTGTAATTATCTGAATATCCATCACTACCCCGTAGGACAACAACACTTAGCGAGTCGGCACTTTTCCCTAGAAGTGTAATCCTAACAGCGGCCAAGGTCGCGGGGGGCATCAATCTATGAAGTCGTCAAAATCGACTCAGCGTTTTTTCGGGCCTTGCAGTTGAAGTTGCTCGGGGGTATCGGGCAGGCGCTCAACCACCGCGAGCTTCTCCGGGACCTGCCGTTTGCGCCAGACGCGGAAGGCATTGAGCTCGTCGTCGAGCACTTTCATCAACCACGCCAGGACTGCGATGTCGTCGAACATGCCGAACACCGGAATGAAATCCGGGATCGCATCCACCGGGCTGAGGAAGTACATCAGGCCCGCGACAACCGACACCAGCGCCTTGGGGCTGATGGCGCGATACTCGCCACGCCAGTAGGCCAGGCAGAGTGCCTGTAACAGCTTCAGGTCGTCCTTGATCTTGCCCAGTCGATTGCCCTGGCTTGCGCCTTTGCTGGCGACCGCGAACAACAGGGTCGGCAATCGACCGCGTGCCAGCAGACGTCCGGCCAGTGGCAGGAAACGAGCGAAATTCCAGGGTGCTTTCATCATTCCTCCCGTTGAAATGTTATCCACACAAATTGTGGATAACCTTGTGAACAGAGCTGCTTTTCATCGCTGCAAGCCCCGTTTTACAAGGCCTGCGTTCAGATCGGGCGTTTTTTACTCATCAAAAAAAACCCATAATTTCATTGACTTGGCGGCCTTGTGCGTCTACCGCCGACACTACTATGCCTAAGACTCCGGCCTAGAGCGTCTGTTCGTTTTGTTTACCCCTGCCGAACGCCAGATGCAACAACGCCCCGCATGAGCGAGGCGTTGTTGTCGAAGCTGGCGCTGGTTACTTGGCAGCGGCGTCTTCTTTTGCCGGGTCCTTGATGGCCAGCAGTTCCAGGTCGAATACCAGCACCGAGTTGGCCGGAATCGCCGGGCTCGGGCTTTGAGCGCCGTAAGCCAGGTCAGCAGGGATGTACAGCTTGTACTTCTCGCCAACGTGCATCAGTTGCAGGCCTTCGACCCAACCCGGGATCACACCGCTGACCGGCAGATCGATCGGGCTGCCGCGCTCGACGGAACTGTCGAAGACGGTGCCGTTGGTCAGCTTGCCGGTGTAGTGAACGGTCACTACGTCAGTCGGCTTAGGCTGAGGGCCATCGGCTTTCTGCACGACTTCGTACTGCAAGCCCGAAGCGGTGGTGGTCACGCCAGGCTTCTTGCCGTTTTCTTCGAGGAATTTCTTGCCGGCAGCGGCCGACTCTTCGCTCATCTTGGCCATGCGCTCTTCGGCACGCTTTTGCAGTGCGGCGAACGCCTCAACCAGTTCTTCATCCTTGAGCTTCTGCTCTTTCTTGCCGACGGCGTCTTCGATGCCCTGGGCTACAGCTTTGGAATCCAGGTCATCCATGCCTTCCTGAGCCAGGCTCTTGCCCATGTTCAGGCCAATGCCGTAGGAAGCTTTTTGCGCCGGAGTTTTCAGCTCTACGCTGGTCTGCGAATCACAACCCGCAAGTACCAGGCCAACCAGGGCCACCGCCGCCGCCAACCGATGCTGTTTCATGCTATTTCCTTGTTCATGCGCCTAAAGGGCAATCGAGTAAAGCCGCGAGCTTATCAGGCCGCCACGACCAATGGCTACCGGCATGAGAGCCGGAATCAATTGATAAGTTCAGGTGTTTAAACGCTTTTCACAATTGGAGTGATGAAGCTTCCTTCATCTTGCTCCGACGGAGGCTGATTCCTGAACCTGCAATCTGGCGTAATGGCCCCTTGCCGCACATTGGGTACTCGGGCATAACGGCATGATAATTCGACAAGGATGTTTATCTTGCGCCTCTTCCTACGCTTGCTGGCTCTCATCGCAGTCCTGCTCGGGCTGGCCCTGGCCGTGGTTCTTTATTACGTCGCCAACCCGAAACTGCCGGCCTGGTCGCCTGCACAACAGGTGCATTACCTGGACCAATGGAGCGCCGTCGACCGAGAGACTTATTACTTCACACCCCAGGGCACCCAGGTCAAAGGCTTGCGCTATGACTGGTTCACCGCCCTCGAACTGCCCTTCTCGCAGCAACGCTTCGCCGCCCCCGAGTACCTCGCGCGCTTCGGTTTTCTGGTGGACACCGGCCAGAAACCCACACCGAACAACCCCGGCAACCTCCCCGCAGGCTTTACCCGGCATCAGAATGCCGGCAGCCCGGAGGTGTTTCTGGACATCACCTGTGCGGCCTGCCATACCGGCGAACTGCGCTTCAAGGGGCAAGCCGTGCGTATCGACGGCGGTTCGGCGCAGCATGTGCTGCCGTCCAGCGTTCCTACGCTCAAAGGAGGCAGTTTCGGACAAGCGCTGGTCGCCAGCCTGGTCTCGACCTACTACAACCCGTGGAAATTCGAACGTTTCGCACGCAACGTACTGGGCCAAGACTACGAGACGCGCCACAAGCAACTGCGCAAAGAACTCAAGACTTCGCTCGATACATTCCTCAAAGTGGCCTGGAACGACACTCATCGCGGACTCTATCCAACCGAGGAAGGCCCTGGGCGCACCGATGCCTTCGGGCGCATTGCCAACGCCAGCTTCGGTGACGCGATTTCCCCCGACAACTACCGCGTGGCCAACGCTCCGGTCGATTATCCGCAGTTGTGGGACATGTGGACGTTCGAATGGGTGCAGTGGAACGGCTCGGCGAAACAACCGATGGCCCGCAACATCGGCGAGGCGTTGGGCGTCGGCGCCACGCTGAACTTCTTCGACCAGAACGGCCAGCCGCTGACGGGCGATGCCCGCTATCCCTCCAGCGTCCGTGTGCGCGACCTGCACCTGATCGAAGAAACCCTGCAACGACTCTCGCCGCCGGCTTGGCCGGAAGACCTGCTGGGCGCGATCGACAAGCCGCTGGCCGCCAAGGGGCGCACCCTGTTCGCGGAAAACTGCGCGGGCTGCCATGTACCGCGTACCACCCAAGGCGAGGGACGATACGTTCAGCACCTGAAAATGCTCCCGGTGGATGACATCGGCACAGACCCGGGCGCGGCCAACAACATCGCCGACCACCGCTTCGACCTGACAGCGCTGCAATGGAAGCAGGCGGAACTGGAAAAACTCGATGTAGAGCCAAAACCCGTCGAACCACTGGACCTGAGCAAGATGTCCGTAGCCAAGGGGCTGGCCTATGTCACTGCATTTGTCCGCGAGCACGCCTATCAGGACGCCAATGTCACCCCCGCCGAGCGCCCGGAAATGGACGGTTTCGGCCTGCCAATCGGCGTACGCGAATTACGCTCGTACAAAGCCCGGCCGTTGGCGGGTGTATGGGCGACAGCGCCCTTTCTGCACAACGGTTCGGTACCGAGCATTTATCAATTGCTGTCGCCTCAGGATGAGCGTGCAACCACGTTCTACAAAGGCACTTTCGAATATGACCCGGGACACCTGGGTTACCGCACCGAAGCCTTTACCAATGGTTTTCTGTTCGACACGCGAATCACCGGCAACCACAACAGTGGTCATGAATTCCGTGCCGGCAAACTCGGCAATGGCGTGATCGGCCGCTGGCTGCAGCCGCAGGAGCGCTGGGCATTGCTGGAATATCTGAAAGTGCTGGGCGGCCCGCTGGAAGCGCAATTGCCATGACCACAACCTCAGCCAAAAGGACGCTCTCATGCTGATTACACTCTGGCTGCGCCTGGGCGCCTTTCTCGGCAAGCTGTTGCTGTGGCTGCTGGTTCTCGGCGTGCTTGGCTGGGCATTGGCCACCGCCTGGCTTGCCTGGCAGCAGCGCGGACCGGTCTCGGCGCAGGAGTCGATTGCGGACGATGAAGCCGCGATGACCCGGGACATCATCCAGACCGCCGTGCGCATCGTCGATCAGCACCGCGAAAGCACCCGCTACCTGCGCGATGCTCACGCCAAGGCCCACGGCTGCGTGAAAGCCGAAGTCCAGGTGTTGCCGGAACTGGCCGCCGAATTGCGCCAGGGCGTGTTCAGCGAGCCGGGCAAAACCTGGCAAGCGACGATGCGCCTGTCCAACGGCAACGCCTACCCGCAGTTCGACAGCATCCGCGATGCCCGGGGCATGGCGATCAAGCTGTTCGATGTTCCGGGCAAACAACTATTGAGCGATCAGCCGGGGCGAAGCGAACAGGACTTTGTGATGTTCAGCCATCCGAACTTCTTTGTAAGTAACGTGGCCGAATACCGTCAGAACGTCGCTGCCCAGGCCGAGGGTAAAAAGATGATGGCGTTCTTTCCGGGGTGGGATCCGCGTTCGTGGCAGGTTCGCCACCTGTTTATTGCCCTGGCGACCTTGTCCCCTGCGCCATCGAGCCCAACCCGGACGACGTACTTTTCGGTTTCACCCTACAAATTCGGTGAAGCCAATGCCAAGTTCCGGGTCATGCCCGATCCGGGCAGTTGCCCGGCCTACAACCTGCCGGAACAAAACCGCAAGTTGCCGAACTTCCTGCGCAATGCGCTGAATCAACAGTTGTCGACCGACCGGGTACCCGCGTGTTTCGTCTTGCAAATCCAGCGGCAGGACGCCAACAAGTACATGCCGATTGAAGACACCAGCATTGAATGGCGTGAAAGCGATGCGCCCTTCGAGACGGTGGCGCGGATCAAGGTACCGGCGCAGGACTTCGACACACCGGCACTGAACCTGCAATGCGACAACCAGTCATTCAATCCCTGGTTCGGTATCGAGGCACACCGCCCCATCGGCGGCATCAATCGCCTGCGCAAAGCCGTCTATGAAGCTGTCAGCGACTACCGGCACAGCCGCAACGCCGAGCAATAACCGGGCAGACACAAAAAAGCGATCCCGGGATCGCTTTCAGGACTGGCCAAATGCCAGAAAGCAAAAAGCCCGCACAAGGCGGGCTTTCTGTGGTGACCTGGCGTTCAGTGTTCCAGGTTACCGAATATGGCGCAGCGGACGGGACTCGAACCCGCGACCCCCGGCGTGACAGGCCGGTATTCTAACCGACTGAACTACCGCTGCGCGAAACGCTTGAAACGAATGGTGGGTGATGACGGGATCGAACCGCCGACATTCTGCTTGTAAGGCAGACGCTCTCCCAGCTGAGCTAATCACCCTTCGCTTCGTTACGGGACGCATTATGCCACAAGTTTTCGTAAAGTGTTGATTTAATTGAAGTTTTTTTCAAATAAATCCGAAAACCGGTAAAACGACACATCCCGCGGGTACAACGTACAAACTTGAGGCAGAAAAAAACCCGCTATAGCGGGTTTTTCCGTGGTGACCTGGCGTTCAGTGTTCCAGGTTACCGAATATGGCGCAGCGGACGGGACTCGAACCCGCGACCCCCGGCGTGACAGGCCGGTATTCTAACCGACTGAACTACCGCTGCGCTAAACACATGAAACGAATGGTGGGTGATGACGGGATCGAACCGCCGACATTCTGCTTGTAAGGCAGACGCTCTCCCAGCTGAGCTAATCACCCTTCGCTTCGGTGTGGCGCGCATTCTACGGAGCGACCCAACCTCTGGCAAGCACTTTTTTAAATAATTTTCTCAGGCCTTCCAAAGGCTTAGAGAAAGGTTGGCCTATGGCACGGCGAAGACAATAATGCCCCCCTTTGTATAAAGGAGAGACTCACCCCATGTGGTTCAAAAACCTGCTTATCTATCGCCTGACCCAAGATCTGCCTGTTGATGCCGAGGCGTTGGAAACTGCACTGGCCACCAAACTGGCGCGCCCATGTGCAAGCCAGGAGTTGACCACCTACGGTTTCGTCGCGCCGTTCGGCAAAGGCGAAGATGCGCCACTGGTGCACGTCAGCGGTGACTTCCTGCTGGTGTCCGCGCGCAAGGAAGAACGTATTTTGCCAGGCAGCGTCGTGCGTGACGCGGTCAAGGAAAAGGTCGAAGAGATCGAAGCCGAGCAAATGCGCAAGGTCTATAAGAAGGAACGCGATCAGATCAAGGATGAAATCATCCAGGCCTTCCTGCCCCGCGCCTTTATCCGCCGCTCGTCGACCTTCGCCGCCATCGCGCCGAAACAGGGCCTGATCCTGGTCAACTCGGCCAGCCCGAAACGCGCCGAAGACTTGCTGTCGACCCTGCGTGAAGTGATCGGCACCCTGCCGGTGCGTCCGCTGACCGTGAAAATGTCGCCGACCGCGACCATGACCGAGTGGGTCACCACGCAGAAAGCCGCGGACGATTTCTTTGTACTGGACGAGTGCGAACTGCGCGATACCCACGAAGACGGCGGCATCGTGCGTTGCAAGCGCCAGGACCTGACCAGCGAAGAAATCCAGCTGCACCTGAGCACCGGCAAAGTGGTCACTCAATTGTCCCTGGCCTGGCAGGACAAACTGTCGTTCGTCCTCGACGACAAGATGGTGGTCAAGCGCCTGAAGTTCGAAGACCTGCTGCAAGACCAGGCGGAACAGGACGGTGGCGACGAAGCCCTGGGCCAACTGGACGCCAGCTTCACCCTGATGATGCTGACCTTCGGTGACTTCCTGCCGGCGCTGGTTGAAGCGCTGGGTGGTGAAGAGACTCCGCAGGGGATCTGATCGCCTGAATCAAAAGATCGCAGCCTGCGGCAGCGCCTACAGGAGGAACACATTCCAATGTAGGAGCTGCCGCAGGCTGCGATCTTTTTTGCCAGCAGCGTATGCTTAGCTCCCTAACGCTTTCACCTAACAAGGATCAAGCCATGCGCGCACTGGCTGCACTGAGTCGTTTTGTCGGCAACACCTTCGCCTACTGGGTACTGATTTTCGCTGTCGTGGCGTTCCTGCAGCCGGCATGGTTCATCGGCCTCAAAGGCGCCATCGTGCCGCTGCTGGGGCTGGTGATGTTCGGCATGGGCCTGACCCTCAAGCTCGAAGACTTCGCCGAAGTCGCTCGCCATCCCTGGCGCGTGGCCCTGGGTGTGGTCGCACATTTCGTGATCATGCCGGGCGTGGCGTGGTTGCTCTGCCAGGCGTTCCACTTGCCGCCGGAAATCGCCGTCGGCGTGATTCTGGTCGGCTGCTGCCCAAGCGGCACCTCGTCGAACGTGATGACCTGGCTGGCCCGTGGCGACCTGGCGCTGTCGGTGGCCATCGCCGCCGTCACCACCCTCCTCGCCCCCTTGCTGACGCCGGCGCTGATCTGGCTGCTGGCCTCGGCCTGGTTGCCGGTGTCGTTCATGGAGTTGTTCTGGTCGATCCTGCAAGTGGTGCTGTTGCCGATCGTGCTGGGCGTGGTTGCCCAACGGGTGCTCGGCGACAAGGTTCGCCACGCCGTGGATGTGTTGCCGCTGGTGTCGGTGGTCAGCATCGTGATCATTGTCACGGCAGTGGTGGCCGCCAGCCAGGCAAAGATTGCCGAGTCCGGCCTGTTGATCATGGCCGTGGTCATGCTGCACAACAGCTTTGGCTACCTGCTGGGTTACTTCACCGGGCGCCTGTTCAAGCTGCCTCTGGCCCAGCGCAAGTCCCTGGCCCTGGAAGTCGGCATGCAGAACTCCGGGTTGGGCGCCGCGTTGGCCAGCGCGCACTTCTCGCCGCTGGCGGCAGTGCCCAGTGCATTATTCAGTGTCTGGCACAATATTTCCGGGGCATTGCTCTCCACGTATTTCCGTCGCATGAGTGAAAAACAGGATCGGGAAATAGCGGCGCAGCAGGTCAGCGACTGACTGGAAAACTTGATCCCCGGGTTAATGCTGGGCACTATATTGCCCATCGCGAGGACGACCTCGCGGCTCGATCGAGTCATTAATCTGGGGACGACCC
Organism: Pseudomonas sp. B1(2018); assembly: GCF_003097365.1. Taxonomy (NCBI): domain Bacteria; kingdom Pseudomonadati; phylum Pseudomonadota; class Gammaproteobacteria; order Pseudomonadales; family Pseudomonadaceae; genus Pseudomonas; species Pseudomonas sp. B1(2018). Next base: position 64,653 of record NZ_PYUK01000017.1, on the reverse strand, counting down.
CGTCAGACGATGGAGGTCTTCATGTCCTGGATCATTCTGTTTTTCGCCGGCCTGTTCGAAGTGGGCTGGGCCGTCGGCCTCAAGTACACCGACGGTTTCACCCGCCCGCTCCCCACCGTATTGACCGTTGCCGCCATGGCCATCAGCCTTGGCTTGCTCGGCCTTGCGATGAAGGAATTGCCGCTGGGCACAGCCTATGCGATCTGGACCGGTGTCGGCGCCGTTGGCACAGTGATCGCCGGGATCATTCTGTTTGGCGAGTCGATGGCGCTGGTACGGCTGGCGAGTGTGGCGTTGATCATTAGCGGGTTGGTTGGGCTCAAAGTCAGCGCTTAGGCCACTACCGCTTTCGCGAGCAAGCCCGCTCCCACAGGTTTCGTGTACTCCCACACATATAGAGCACACCATCAATCCTTGTGGGAGCGGGCTTGCTCGCGAAGAGGCCCGAACTGTCACCGACTATCTGACTGTCCCGCGCAACTCACCCACCATCGCCTGCAACTTCGCCGGCTGCGCCACTTCAACCGCCACCGCCGGCCCTGCTACTAATGTCACCCGCGACCACAGGCGATGAAACAGTCCCTTGCCCGGATCGCGGCTGAAGAAACTCCCCCACAACCCCTGCAAGGCCAGCGGAATCACCGGTACCGGTGTCTCTTCGAGAATCCGCGTCAGCCCGCCCTTGAACTCGTTGATCTCGCCATCGGCGGTCAATTTGCCTTCGGGGAAGATGCACACCAGCTCACCGTCCTTCAGATACCGGGCAATGCGCGTGAAGGCTTGTTCATAGATCTGGATGTCTTCCTGGCGCCCGGCAATCGGAATCGTCCCCGCGGTACGGAAGATGAAGTTCAGCACCGGCAGGTTGTAGATCTTGTAATACATCACAAAGCGAATCGGCCGACGCACCGCGCCGCCAATCAGCAGGGCGTCGACGAACGACACGTGATTGCACACCAGCAGCGCCGCGCCTTCGTCGGGGATCAGGTCCAGGTTGCGGTGCTCCACGCGATACATGGAATGGCTGAGCAGCCAGATCATGAAACGCATGGTGAACTCCGGGACAATCCTGAAGATGTAGGCGTTGACCCCGATGTTCAGCAACGACACGACCAGGAACAACTGCGGGATCGACAGCTTGGCCACGCTCAGCAAGACGATCGAGACAATCGCCGACACCACCATGAACAGCGCGTTGAGGATGTTGTTGGCGGCAATCACCCGCGCCCGCTCGTTCTCCGCTGTGCGCGACTGGATCAGCGCGTACAGCGGTACAATGTAGAAACCGCCGAAGACGCCCAGGCCGAGGATGTCGAGCAACACCAGCCAGGTGTGGCCGAAGCCGAGGATGTCGATCCAGCCATGGCCGGCGGTGCTGTCCGGAATTCCACCGGAATGCCACCACAACAACAGACCGAAGACGGTCAGGCCGAACGATCCGAACGGCACCAGGCCAATCTCGACTTTGCGTCCGGAGAGCTTCTCGCACAGCATCGAACCCAATGCGATGCCGACCGAGAACACCGTCAGAATCAGCGTCACCACGGTTTCGTCGCCGTGCATCCATTCCTTGGCATAGGCCGGGATCTGCGTCAGATAGATCGCCCCGACAAACCAGAACCATGAGTTGCCGACAATCGAGCGTGACACCGCCGGTGTTTGCCCCAGGCCCAGTTTCAATGTGGCCCAGGACTGGCTGAAAATGTTCCAGTTCAGGCGCATTTGCGGCGTAGCGGCCGCCGCCCGGGGAATGCTGCGGCTGGCCAGGTAGCCGAGCACGGCAATGCCGATGATCGCCGTGGACACCACCGGTGCGTAATGCGCCGAAGACATCATGACCCCGGCGCCAATGGTGCCGGCGAGGATCGCCAGGAAGGTGCCCATTTCCACCAGGCCATTGCCGCCAACCAGTTCATCCTCACGCAGGGCCTGCGGCAGGATCGAGTACTTCACCGGCCCGAACAGCGCCGAATGGGTGCCCATGGCGAACAGCGCCAGCAGCATCAGCGACAGGTGATCGAACAGAAAACCGACGGCGCCGACCGCCATGATGGCGATTTCTCCAAGCTTGATCAGGCGGATCAACGCATCCTTGGCGAACTTTTCCCCGAATTGCCCGGCCAGGGCCGAGAACAGGAAAAACGGCAGAATAAACAGCAGCGCACACAGGTTGACCCAGACAGAGCGGTCACCCTCGATGGTCAGCTTGTACAAAATGGCCAGGATCAACGACTGCTTGAACACATTGTCGTTGAATGCCCCAAGGGACTGGGTAATGAAGAACGGCAGGAAGCGCCGGGTACGCAACAAGGTGAACTGTGAGGGGTGACTCATCTTCCATGTGTCCCTGATTATGTAGAGAGTGGCCTGGATACTGTAATTGGAGTATCGAAACTCGATCCAGGCCACACCTTACCTAATCTTTGCCGGTTATTTCTTCAAACCGGCAATGCATGGCGAGACAAACAGCTCGCCACGCCAGGCGCCCAGCACCGTGCGCTTGCCGACGATCAGCCACATCACCGCCAGCAACGCCACCAGCACACAGCCAAACACACTGAAAAACGTCAGGTTCAAGGTACTGGCCAGCTTCAACGTCGCCAGAGAATAGACGCCCAACGGGAAGGTGAAGCCCCACCAGCCCAGATTGAAGGGGATGCCGGCGCGCAGGTAGCGCGCAGTGATCAGCAACGCCATCAGCATCCACCACAGGCCGAAGCCCCACAGGGTGATGCCGGTCACCAGGCCCAGTCCCGCAGCGATCTCACCGACGCCCGGCAAACCGTTGGCCGCGAAAATCAGCGGTGCATCGCCGCCCAGTACCAGCATGCCCAACGCGCCGGTGCCGATCGGGCCAAGGGCCAGCCAGCTCGAGGCGGCCATGTTTTCGTGGGGCAGTTTATGCAGGGCCATGCGCAGCAACAGAATGGTCAGGATGCTGAAAGCCACCGGCAAGGAAAATGCCCAGAGTACGTAGCTGGTCACCAGCATCACCAGTTGCGAGTGAGCGTCGGCCAAATGCGGCGCCAACAGGCCACCGCTGGCGGCCGCCACTTCTGCCGCGACCACCGGCAACAACCAGACAGCGGTCATCTGGTCGATGCTGTGCTCCTGACGCGTGAACATCATGTAGGGAATCAGCACGCCGCAGGCCAGCGACATCGCCACATCCAGCCACCACAACACCTCGGCGAGGTGAATCACACCGTCGCCCCAGCGTGGCAAGCCGAACACCAGGAAGCCGTTGATGATGGTCGCCAGGCCCATCGGGATGGTGCCGAAAAACATCGAGACCGTGGAATGGCCGAAGATCCGTCGTGCTTCGTCGAAAAACAGCAGCCAACGGGCGGCGTACAGCGCCATGAACAGCAGGAACAACGCAATGTTGAACAGCCACAGGGCTTCGGCAAAGGCGTGCAAGGCGGGCATGGCGACCGGCAATTGCGCGAGAGCCAGGGCCAGCACACCGGTGCCCATGGTGGCCGCGAACCAGTTGGGGGTGAACTGGCGGATCACTTCGCGTGGGTGCTGCAGGTGACTGAACGGTTTGATTCCGGGCTTGATGCTATTGGCGCATGTCATGGCGAACTCCTGTCCTCTCGTGAGGTAGAGCCCATCTTAGATCCGGATCGAATATCAATATAACGGGTAATATCTCTATATGTTATCTATTACATAGATATTCAATTGACCTCGCATGCCCTGCCTGAACGCGGGCGCATCAAACCTGCCAAAGCGCCAAGGGCCAGGAGTATCAACACCGCACCATAACCGTCGACGGTCGCCACCAAACCGAGGGTTCGGCTCAGGTTCCCGGCCAGCAGCGATGGCAGGCAGAAGGCGAGATAGCTCAGTGCGTAGTACGTCGACACCAGCCCGGCACGTTCATGGGGCAAGGCCAGCGGCACCAGACTACGCAAGGTGCCAAGAAAACCGGAGCCGAAACCACAGCCTGCGACCAGGGTGCCAAGGAAGAACAGCGGCAGGCTGGCACTGTGCACACCCAGCAAAACCATCAAGACACCCGCTGGCATCAGGCTGGCGCCCAATAACAATGACTTGCCGGCGGGTCGGTTGCGCATGCTGTAGATCATCAGCGCACCGGTCAAGGTCAAGGCGGCAACGGTCGCCCCGCCGATCATGTTCGAGGTCGAGCCTGTGGCCGTGCGCACCAGCGAAGGCGCCAGGGAAGCGTAGAAACCGCCGAGGGCCCACAGGGCAGTATTGAGCGGCAGCACCCGCCACAAAGTCGAACGCGCCTGCAGCGGTACGTGCAGAGTCGGTCGCAACGAGGCCCAAACCCCGGCCTGCCGCGAGACGCTTTCCGGCAAGCGCCAGACATACAACGCCTGCATCACAAACAACGCCAGCAGCAGCCAGTACGTCAGGTGCAACGGCGCCGGGGCGAACTCGGCCAACACACCGCAGCCCAGCCCGCCAATGGCCATCCCGGTCAAGGGTGCAACGCTATTGACCAGCGGCCCCCGTTCGCGGTCGGTATCCAATAGCGTTGCGCCCAGCACTGCGGTAGCCATGCCGGTGGCAAAACCTTGCAGGACTCGGGCGCTGATCAGCCAGGCGACGCTGTCGGCGTGGATAAACAGCAGCATCGCCAGGATATTCAGCACCACCGCCGTGAAAATCACCGGTTTGCGCCCCAGGTAATCCGACAACGAACCGACGGTCAGCAACGCCACCAACAGGCTGAGGGCGTACACGCCAAAAATCAGGGTCAGGGTCGCGGCCGAAAACTGCATCTGCTCCTGATACAGGTGATACAGCGGCGTCGGCGCCGTGGAAGCCGCCAGGAAACTGAGCAAGGTAACGGCGAGAAACCACAGGCTGGCACGGTTTGAATGAGAACTGGACATGGGCGCGCTCCACAAAAGCTAACTTTTTGCTTTTGCGGAGTGTGCTACTGGATCTCTCTTAAAGCAAATTCTTTGTGTTAAGGTCCGAGGCATGGCTTTTACAGGAACCCCAGGATGACAGCTCCCACCTTACGCCCGGGCGGACGCAGCGCACGGGTACAAGAGTCGATTCATTCGGCCGTGCGTCAACTCCTCGAGGAGCAGGACCGCGCCAGCCTGACCGTGCCGCAAATTGCTGCGCGTGCAGGCGTTACCCCCTCGACCATCTATCGACGCTGGGGGGATTTGTCGGCGCTGCTGGCCGACGTCGCCCTCGCCCGCATGCAGCCCGACAACGACCCCACCCACACCGGCAGCCTGCGTGGGGATATTCGAGCCTGGGCGGAACAGTACCTGGACGAAATGAGCTCCGAACCTGGCCGCAACATGCTGCGCGACGTACAGGCGGCGCTCAAGCCAAGTTACTGCGCGACGATCATTGGCGGGCAGTTGCAGACGATCCTCGACCGTTTTCCCAACGAGCCCGTGCCGGGTGTCGATCGGCTGATCAACCTGATCGCCGCCCCCATCGTTTTCCGCATTCTGTTTTCCGAGGCCGCGCTGGAGGTTGAAGAGCTGCATCGGTTGATCGAGATTGCGTTGATTCCGTAATACCGCTATTCGCGAGCAAGCCCGCTCCCACAGGTGATCGCGTTTATCCTGATTGAACGCGACCGTAATGTGGGAGCGGGCTTGCTCGCGAAGAGGCCCACCCAGACACTGCAAAATCCCCTGCGACACCCCGCCACGCCACGACCTTGGTCGACACTGACTAACACCGGCGGTCGTGCGAGACTGTCTGTCCGGGCGGGAGGTCCGGGTATCTTTTGTCTGGAGTCCCCATGTCGCTGTCCACCGGGCTGATTGCCGCCGTCGCCCTGGCCTATATGGCCATCATGTTCGCCATCGCCTTCTATGGCGACCGTCGCAGCGCGCCCTTGCCGCCGCGTGTGCGCGCCTGGGTGTACAGCCTGTCGCTGGCGGTCTATTGCACCAGTTGGACGTTCTTCGGCGCCGTGGGCCAGGCCGCCGAACAGCTCTGGTCGTTCCTGCCGATCTACCTCGGGCCGATCCTGTTGCTGGTCGGCGCGCCGTGGGTCCTGCAGAAAATGGTGATGATCAGCAAACAGGAGAACATCACCTCGATCGCCGACTTCATCGCCGCGCGCTATGGCAAATCCCAGTCACTGGCGGTGGTGGTGGCGCTGATTTGCCTGGTCGGCGTGCTGCCCTATATCGCGTTGCAGCTCAAAGGCATTGTGCTCGGCGTGAACCTGCTGATCGGCGCCGGCGCCGACGCCATGGGCACCCGGGCCCAGGACACGGCGTTGATCGTGTCGCTGGTGCTGGCGCTGTTCACCATCGTCTTCGGTACCCGCAACCTCGACGCCACGGAGCACCACCGCGGCATGGTGCTGGCCATTGCCTTCGAGTCACTGGTCAAGCTGTTCGCGTTTCTCGCGGTCGGCGCGTTCGTGACCTACGGCCTGTACGACGGTTTCGACGACCTGTTCGACCAGGCCATGCTGGCGCCGCGCCTCGAACAGTACTGGAAGGAAACCATCAACTGGCCGTCGATGGTGGTGCAGACCGGTGTGGCGATGATGGCGATCATTTGCTTGCCGCGGCAGTTCCACGTGACCGTTGTCGAGAACATCGATCCCCAGGACCTGCGCCTGGCCAAGTGGGTATTCCCGGCCTACCTCGCCCTGGCTGCCTTGTTTGTCGTGCCGATCGCCCTGGCCGGCCAGATGCTGCTGCCCAGCTCGGTATTGCCGGACTCGTTCGTCATCAGCCTGCCCCTGGCGCAGGCGCATCCGGCGCTGGCCCTGCTGGCGTTTATCGGTGGCGCATCGGCGGCCACCGGCATGGTGATCGTGGCCAGCGTGGCACTGTCGACCATGGTGTCCAACGACATGCTGCTGCCCTGGCTGCTGCGTCGCAACAATGCCGAGCGCCCGTTCGAAGTGTTCCGCCAGTGGATGTTGTCGGTGCGCCGCGTCAGCATTGTGGTCATTCTGCTGCTGGCCTATGTCAGTTACCGCCTGCTGGGCTCGACCGCCAGCCTGGCGACCATCGGCCAGATCGCCTTCGCCGCCGTGACCCAACTGGCCCCCGCCATGCTGGGTGCGCTGTACTGGAAACAGGCCAACCGCCGCGGTGTTTTCGCCGGCCTCGCCGCAGGTACCTTCCTGTGGTTCTACACCCTGATCCTGCCGATCGCCGCCCTCAGCCTCGGCGTTTCCTTGAGCACATTCCCGGGGCTGGCGTGGTTGCACAGCAATCCACTGAACCTTCCGATCACCCCGCTGACCCAGGGCGTGGTGCTATCGCTGGCGGGCAACTTCACGCTCTTCGCCTGGGTCTCGGTGCTGTCGCGCACCCGGGTTTCCGAGCACTGGCAGGCGGGTCGCTTCATCGGCCAGGAAATCAGTGCCCGCCCCAGCGCGCGCTCGATGCTGGCAGTGCAGATCGACGACCTGCTGCAACTGGCGGCGCGCTTCGTCGGCGAAGAACGCGCCCGCCAGAGCTTCATCCGTTTTGCCTATCGCCAGGGCAAAGGCTTCAACCCGAACCAGAACGCCGACGGTGAATGGATCGCCCACACCGAACGCCTGCTGGCCGGTGTGCTGGGTGCCTCTTCGACCCGCGCAGTGGTCAAAGCCGCCATCGAAGGCCGGGAGATGCAACTGGAGGACGTCGTGCGCATCGCCGACGAAGCCTCGGAGGTGCTGCAGTTCAACCGCGCCTTGCTGCAAGGCGCCATCGAGAACATCACCCAGGGCATCAGCGTGGTCGACCAGTCGCTGAAACTGGTGGCCTGGAACCGTCGCTACCTGGAATTGTTCAACTACCCGGACGGCTTGATCAGTGTCGGTCGGCCGATCGCCGACATCATTCGCCACAATGCCGAGCGTGGCCTGTGCGGCCCCGGCGAAGCCGAAGTTCACGTCGCGCGTCGCCTGCACTGGATGCGCCAGGGCCGCGCGCATACCTCCGAGCGCCTTTTCCCCAACGGCCGGGTGATCGAGCTGATTGGCAACCCGATGCCGGGTGGCGGCTTCGTCATGAGTTTCACCGACATCACCGCGTTCCGCGAAGCCGAGCAGGCGCTGACCGAAGCCAACGAAGGCCTGGAGCAACGGGTCACCGAACGGACCCACGAACTGTCCCAGCTCAACGTCGCCCTGACCGAAGCCAAGGGCATCGCCGAGGCGGCCAACCAGTCCAAGACCCGTTTCCTCGCGGCCGTCAGCCATGACTTGATGCAACCGCTGAATGCGGCACGCCTGTTCTCCGCCGCCCTCTCCCATCAACACGATGGACTCTCCGGCGAAGCGCAGAAGCTTGTCGGACACCTGGACAGCTCGCTGCGCTCGGCCGAGGACCTGATCAGCGACCTGCTGGACATCTCCCGCCTGGAGAACGGCAAGATCAACCCGAATCGCCAGCCGTTCGCGCTCAATGAACTGTTCGATACCCTCGGTACAGAGTTCAAGGTGCTGGCGCAGGAACAAGGCCTGGAGTTCCGCGTTCGCGGCAGCGCGCTGCGGGTCGACAGCGACATCAAGCTGCTGCGGCGAATTTTGCAGAACTTCCTGACCAATGCGTTTCGCTACGGCAAAGGGCCGGTACTACTCGGCGTTCGTCGGCACAAGGAAGCATTGAGCCTGGAAGTCTGGGACCGTGGGCCGGGTATTCCGGAAGATAAACAACAGGTGATTTTCGAAGAATTCAAGCGCCTCGACAGCCATCAGACACGGGCGGAAAAAGGCCTCGGCCTGGGGCTGGCCATTGCCGACGGGCTATGCCGCGTGCTCGGCCATACCTTGCGCGTGCGCTCCTGGCCGGGACGTGGCAGCGTGTTCAGCGTCAGCGTACCGCTGGCCAAGGCGCAAAACGCAGCGCCGGTAAAAGTCGCCGAGCTTAATGGCAAATTGCTCAATGGCGCGCAGGTGCTGTGCATCGATAACGAGGACAGCATCCTGATCGGCATGAACAGTTTGCTCAGCCGTTGGGGTTGCCAGGTCTGGACCGCACGCAATCGCGAGGAGTGCGCAACGCTACTGGGCGAAGGCATGCGCCCGCAATTGGCGCTGGTGGATTACCACCTCGATCATGGCGAAACCGGAACCGACCTGATGGCCTGGTTGCGCACGCAAATGGGCGAGCCGGTTCCTGGCGTGGTGATCAGTGCCGATGGCCGACCGGAGACGGTCGACAAGGTGCATGCAGCAGGGCTGGATTACCTGGCCAAACCGGTGAAACCGGCGGCGTTGCGGGCGTTGTTGAGTCGGTATTTGCCTCTGTAGCGAGGTTTAACACAGCCTCCTGTGGCGAGGGGGCTTGCCCCCGTTGGGCCGCGCAGCGGTCCCCATACCATTTGGACTGTCTGACGACTGCTACGCAGCCGGACGGGAGCAAGCTCCCTCGCCACAGGGTCCACGCTCGACCGGGGGCTACTCCGGCAACTCGACCAACCCATCGATATCGGTCATCGCCCGCTCCAGCAAATCCGCCGGCAGACTCTTGCTCGCCCGTGCGCCCAGCAGCTTGAGTTGCTCACTGCGACTGACCAGGTTGCCACGCCCCTCTGTCAGCTTGTTGCGTGCCGAACTGTAGGCTTTGTCCAGTTGCTGCAGGCGATTGCCGACTTCGTCCAGATCCTGAATGAACAGCACGAACTTGTCGTACAGCCACCCGGCCCGCTCGGCGATTTCCCGGGCGTTCTGGCTCTGGCGCTCCTGTTTCCACAGACTGTCGATGACACGCAGGGTCGCCAGTAACGTGGTGGGGCTGACGATCACGATGTTGCGGTCGAATGCCTCCTGAAACAGCGTTGGCTCAGCCTGCAACGCGGCAGAAAACGCCGCCTCGATCGGCACGAAGAGCAACACGAAATCCAGGCTGTGCAAGCCATCGAGGCGCTTGTAATCCTTGCCGGCCAGGCCTTTGACGTGATTGCGCAATGAAAGTACGTGCTGCTTGATGGCGATCTGGCCGATGGCCTCGTCTTCAGCCGCCACGTATTGCTGATAGGCGGTCAGGCTGACCTTGGAGTCGACCACCACCTGCTTGTCCCCCGGCAGATAGATGATCACGTCCGGCTGGAAGCGCTCGCCGTCCGGTCCCTTGAGATTGACCTGAGTCTGGTACTCACGGCCCTTCTCCAGCCCTGCATGCTCAAGCACACGTTCAAGAATCAGTTCGCCCCAGTTGCCCTGGGTCTTCTGCCCTTTCAAGGCGCGGGTCAGGTTGGTGGCTTCGTCGCTCAAGCGCAAATTCAGCTGTTGCAGGCGCTCCAGTTCCTTGGCCAGGGAGAAACGCTCACGGGCCTCGTTCTGATAGCTTTCCTCGACACGCTTTTCGAAGGACTGGATGCGCTCCTTGAGCGGATCGAGCAACTGTCCCAGACGCTGCTGGCTGGTTTCGGCAAAACGCTGCTCGCGCTCATCGAAAATCTTCCCCGCCAGCTCGGCAAACTGCGCGCGCAATTCGTCCCGCGAACCTTGCAGGTCTTCAAGGCGCTGCTGATGGCTGTCTTGTTGCTCGCGCAATTCGGCATTGAGCGACGCAGCCTGGGCATCCAGACGGCGCAGTTCGGCGTCTTTGCCGGCGCGCTCGATATTCCACGCGTGGGCCGCATCCCGGGCGTCGTCGCGCTCGATCTGCAACAGTTCGACTTCACGACGCAATGCAGCCAGATCAGCCTGCTTGGCGGAGTTGGCCTGGGTCAGATCAGCGATTTCATCGCGGCTGGACTCCAGTTGTGCATTCAAGCCGTCCTGTGCCAGTTGCGCCATGGCCAGGCGCTCCTGCAGCAGTGCAACGTCTGCTTGCGTGGTGCTGGCCCGACGCTGAAGTTGCCAGGCCAATACCAGCAACGGCAACCCTGCCGCTGCCAGACCCAGCAACACGCTGGTCAAGTCCATTGCCATAGCCACTCCTGCCATTCGGGTAAAGCCTGAAGGTTAACCAAGGCGTCCGGTCTTGGACAGCTCAGTCTTCGATCAGCCCCAGTTCCTGTTGAGCGCGGCGATCGCCTGCGCGGGCGGCCTGACGCAACAGGTCCTGACCGATACGGCGGTCCCGGGCATTCCCGCATTCGCGGCACATCAACTGGCCAAGGCGACTTTGCGCAGCCACCACGCCCTCACGGGCCGGTTGCTTGAGCAGACGTCCGGCGATGTGTTTGACGTTGGGGTTTTCGCCCAGGTGCGGACTGTCCAACAGCCACTCTGCCACGCGCATGGAAAAGCGCTTGGTAGGGGCAACAGAGGGTGGTGTGGAGGTAGAGGAAACAGGGGCTGAGCGAAACTTCATAAAGCACTGTGGGGCAGATCGGAAGGCGCGCAACTTTACTCTCTTTTTCTTACAGGTAAAGCTGAAAATGTCCCGGCACGCCCGTCCTAGAGCAAGCGCTCGGGACAATCCACAGAAGCTGTGGATAACTCAGTGGACAACCGCCCTTGAACCCGCTCAAAGCCCTGTGGAATGGGGTTCGCAGTCAAACTGACGATTTTTTCACCAGTAAAAAAAAGCGATGTTTTTCATTGACTTAAATTTTGGTTACAGGCAGCCATTGCGCTTGAACCTGAGATGACAGCGGGGTGACAGACTCTGCAACTAATGTGCACAAGTGCCTTTGCGACGGTTATATCAACGCACTTTTTCGGCGCGTTTTTTTTGTCATGCCTGGGGATAAGCTCTGGCAAACCCGGTTTTTAGACGGCTGCGTTGCTATCAACGTCGATGACCGATGGTCGGATTTTGTTGTGCTACAGGGCCTATCCATCGGAGGCAGCGCCGCTTCATACGCTGGTCTGCAAGGTAAAGCAGCCCGATCGAGCCCCGTCGGGGAGTCCTTTTTTGCTAACACACTTCCCTTATCCAGTTCAATCCGTTAGTATCCGCGGCGTTAGTACCAAGCTGAAAGTCAATTCTGGTCGAACAAATCCCCCCGGTCAGCCTTCCCGACGGAAGCCTCCACCGAACAAGCGGGATCGACCACCTCGATGGTTTCCAGGTAAATCTTGCGCCGACACGACCTTTGAATCGAAAACAAAGGGTGTTGCTCCGCCTGCCTACTCTGCTCGAACCAACCTGCAAATTGATCAGGATCTTCACCCCGGGCCCAGAACCTTTGCCCTTGATGTGTTGCCTGCCCTCCTAAGTACCTACCTGCCAGCCCAAGCGCGCCAACTTATCAGCGCTTCAAACTGGCTGCTTTGTTCCAGTCGGGTTCTTCGTTCGATCAATGGTGATCGACGTTACTGGAACGTTTTAACGTTGCACGGTTCTTATCCGTGTCATTTGTAGGAACACCCAATAATGTCTACTCAAATCCACACTCAGGATGCCATTCGCACCCTAACCAACGCTTTTGCACCAATGAACTGCCTGATCATGGCCGCTCGCAAAGGCTGCTTCAGCTTCACCCTGGTCAACGAACACGGCATCGCTCGTCACAGCGAACGCCTGTACCCCGATCAATACTCCAGCGCCGAACCGCTGCAGGCCGTGATCGAGCGTACCCGTCAGGCCCTGGTTGCCTGAAACGCCAGAAAGGCTGAAAAAACCGAAAGCCCTGCCCGAAAAGCAGGGCTTTTTTATTGGTTGCCCGGAGCAAGCTCGCCCCTATACAGCCCGCCGCGATCGGCCTCTCGAGGGGGCGTGCACCGCAAAAGCACCGCGAGGCGAGCTAACGCTCGGCCTCGTTTTTGTGGTGCACATGTTCCCCTGTAGGAGCTGCCGGAGGCTGCGATCTTTTGATCTTGATCTTCAGTAATTTCCAGATCGCAAAAGCAAAATCAAAAAATCGCAGCCTTCGGCAGCTCCTACAGATATTTGGTTATCTGTATTCCCCCCGGGATTCCGTGAAGAACCTTTTTCATTGCCCGATGTTTCCCCACCCTCGAGCCACGACTAAGCACGATCAGATATAAGGGTTATAACTGTTCGCTGGAAATATTTTAAAAACAGTCCTTTACAGCGCGAATATGACACTACACTTCAACTCAAGCGGCTTGACCCGCTTGCGGCGAGCCTGAACCGATTCACAGCTGCCAAGCCCCCTTCAGGTATCGCCGTCCAATTCAGGTTTCGAGGGTTTTATGGGTATCGCTGCCAGCGAACTGTGTCGCTATGTGATTCGTCCGACATTGATCTACCTCGGACGCCATAGCGCTACTGCCGAATCCCTGCTGCTGGGCATTGCCGCCAGCCAGTCAGCCCTTGGTTCCGCCCTGCATGACCGCCGTGGGCACGGCCTGTACCGCATCGCCGAGCCCCGCCACCAGGCACTTTGGGACCATTACCTGGCCCTTGATCCGGAGCGTGCAAGCCTGGTCCGCGGCCTGGCCAGCCAGCATGCGTTTCTGAGCGGCCCGCACCTCGAGTTGACCGTCAACCTGCGTTACGCCACAGCCATCGCCTGGCTGCTGGTGGAGGAACAGAATACCCCCCTCCCCTCCCCTGATGATTTGTTGGGCATGGCCAGGATCTGGCGCCAGACATTTCATCCCCAAGGGCGTCTGCGTGATTTCACCAGCGCCTGGCAAACCTGTGTTTCACCTCTGAATCAGGTAGCCTGCTGACTCTTCTGGATCCAAACATCGCGCAACAGGCGGTGATTTTGGTCTGATTGTCCTACAAAACCGCTCTAAATCAAGGCATACAGCCTATGGCGCCGGGACGAAAATATTGGTAATTTTCGCCCCGGTGATCACCAGGAGTTCTAATAATGAAAAAAGTAATGCTCAAAACCACCCTTAGTCTCGCCGTTGCCATGGCATCCACCCAGATTTTCGCAAGTGGCTTTGCCCTCAACGAACAAAGCATCAGCGGGATGGGTACAGGTTTTGCCGGGCGATCTTCTGCTGCCGACGACGCATCCACCATTGCTGGCAACCCTGCCGGCATGTCCCGCATCAAGCGCGAACAAGTGACCGGCGGTGTTGCATTCATCGACGCGCACACCGACATCAGTGATGCCAGCTCCCGTCCGAACGGCGGCACCAACAAAGGTGACATGGTCCCTTTCATGGGCGTGCCGATGGGTTACTACGTCAAACCCATCGACGACCACTGGGCATTCGGTATCGGCGTGTACGCACCATTCGGTCTGGTCACCGACTACGAAAACAACTTTGCCGGCCGTTACTTCGGCAGCAAGAGCGAAGTTAAAATCGTCACCCTGCAACCGACTGTCAGCTACGCCTTCAACGACAAGGTCTCCATCGGTTTCGGCCCGACCATCAACCGCATCGACGGCACCCTGGAGTCGAACCTGTCGATCACCCAGGCCGCGCCAGACGGCAAGGTCAAGATCGAAGGTGACGACACTGCGCTGGGCTACAACATCGGCGTGCTGGTTCAAGCCACCGACAGCACCCGCGTCGGCCTGACCTACCACTCGAAAGTGAAGTACAAGCTCGAAGGCAACACCAAGGTCAACTACAACGTGCTGGGCTTGATCGGCCAGAATCCGAACCAGAAATACGACGCTTCGCTGGACCTGACCACACCTGAATCGGTGGACTTCTCGGTCACTCACCAGCTTGACGACAAGTGGACTCTGTACGCAGGCAGCACCTGGACCCGCTGGAGCCGCCTGAAAGAAATCACCGTTGAAAACTCAGGTGTTCCAGCCGTTCTGAATGGCCAGTTCGGTACCATCACCGAAGAACAGAACTGGCACGACACCTGGGCTCACGCCATCGGCGCGTCCTACCAGCTGAACAAGCAATGGGTACTGCGTACCGGTCTGTCCGTTGACCAGGCACCGACCAACAACGTCGACCGCTCTCCGCGCATCCCGACGGGCGATCGCAAAATTTTCAGCGTGGGCGCCGGCTGGAGTCCGACCGACGACCTGACCATCGACCTGGCGTATTCGTACCTGCGCGAAGAATCGGTCAAGGTCAACAACAGCAACGACCGCGGCCAAAGCTACAACGCCAAGTATGAAAACTACGCAAACGGTTTCGGACTCGGTGCAACCTACCGCTTCTGATGATTCCCGGCGAGCCTGAACCGCTCGCCACCGGATTCAAAAAAGCCCCGCTCTCTTCACAGAGGCGGGGCTTTTTTGGTTCTTCACGGAATCCCGCGGAATACAGATTTCGTGTAGGAGCTGCCGAAGGCTGCGATCTTTTGACCTTGATCTTGATCTTCAACTATCTCCAGATCGCAAAAGCAAGATCAAAAGATCGCAGCCTTCGGCAGCTCCTACAAGGGAACGTGTGCACCACCAAACAACGAGGCCGAACGTCAGGGGGCAGAAGCAAGCGGTGGCGAAGCCAGGGCTTTTTCTACCGCGGCGATGAACTCGGGATCATCCGGTTTGGTCAGGCTGGAGAAACTGGCGATCACCTTGCCCTGGCGATCCACCACATACTTGTAGAAATTCCACTTCGGCGCACTGGTTTGACGGGCGAGGACTTTGAACAAGTGCGTCGCATCGTCGCCACGAACCTTTTGTGGTTCAGTCATGGTGAAAGTCACGCCGTAGTTGGCATAGCAGACTTTCGCCGTCTCGGCGCTGTCTTTGGACTCCTGCTTGAAGTCGTTTGACGGCACGCCGAGTATTTCCAACCCTTGCCCCTTGTAGTGCTGATTGAGTGCCTCAAGGCCCTCGAACTGCGGTGCGAACCCGCAGAAACTGGCGGTGTTGACCACTACCAGCGGTTTATCGGCGTAACGCTGGCACAGGTCGATGGACTCCTTGGCCCGCAACTTCGGCAGCGAGCCCTGCAGCACCTCCGGACAATCAGCGGCCCAAGCCAGCCCGGACAACGTCATCAGCAACGCGGGAACAGCACACCAGCGCTTGAGCATCTCGAGCATCCTTGATAATTCGTCAAAAGCGACGTTACTCGCCCTCGCCGCTCACTAGCAAGCACCCATGCCCAACTGCATCAGCGCCAGCCCGCCCTGATGCCAGCCCCACCACGACAACGCCAGCAACAAGGCGCAGACAGCGGCTACAGCGATGCGTGGCCAAAGGCTGTTCATGTCGCACTCATTTGAGTTTGCAGGCGTGCCACCGGCCGCTCACGCACCGGCCAGTTGAGGGCGGCGGCCAACAGGCTCAAGAGAATTGCCACTTGCCAGATCAAGTCATAACTCCCGGTTCGGTCATACACCACCCCGCCCAGCCAGCCGCCCAGGAATGAACCGAGCTGGTGAAACAGGAAAACAATCCCACCGAGCATGGACAGGTTTCGCACGCCGAACAAGGTCGCCACCGTACCGTTGGTCAACGGTACCGTCGACAGCCACAGGAAACCCATGGCCATGCCGAACAGGTAGGCCGTGGTGGTGGTCACCGGCGCCCACAGGAACAACGCAATGACCACCGCCCGCAGCAAATACAAACCGGTGAGCAAACGCGGCTTGGACATGCGCCCGCCGAGCCACCCGGCGGTATAGGTGCCGAAAATGTTGAACAGGCCGATCAGCGCCAGCACCGTGGTGCCGACCGTGGCCGGTAGATGTTGGTCCACCAGGTAGGCCGGCAAGTGCACGCCGATGAACACCACCTGGAATCCGCAGACAAAAAAGCCGAACGCCAGTAGCCAGAATCCGGAATGCGAGCAGGCTTCGCTCAGTGCTTCGCCAAGGGTTTGTTCGTGGCCCAGGACGGGCAACGGCTTGTCCTTGAGCATGCTCACCAGCGGTACGATCAGCGCCACCAGCAAGCCCAGCGCGAGTAACGCCGCGGACCAGCCAAGCCATCCGATCAAACCGAGCGTGCCGGGCAACATCGCGAACTGGCCGAACGAGCCGGCAGCACTGGCGATCCCCATGCCCATGCTGCGCTTTTCCGGCGGTACTGCGCGGCCGACCACCCCCAGAATCACCGAGAACGACGTGCCGGACAGCCCGATGCCGATCAACAGGCCGGCGCTCAGAGACAGAGTCACTGCCGAGTCGGAGAGCCCCATGCAAATCAGCCCGGCTGCGTACAGGACGCCACCGATCAGTACCACTTTCGCCGCGCCGAAGCGGTCGGCCAGCGCGCCGGTGAATGGCTGGGCGAGGCCCCAGATCAGGTTCTGCAAGGCGATGGCGAAGGCAAAGACTTCACGACCCCAGCCGAACTCGGCACTCATCGGCGCCAGAAACAGCCCGAAGCCATGTCGAACCCCCAGAGACAACGCAAGGATCAGCGCACTCCCCAACAGAACCCAACCGCACGTACGCCACATCGATGTCATTGTTGTTCTCCGGTAGCGGGTATATACCCGCTTATGTTCGGAAAAACCGGCATCACGCCAGTTCGTCCAGCAGCTTCAGTAAGGTTTCGCGCTTCTCGGCACCCAGGCGATCGATCAAGCGCTGCTGTGCGGCTTCCCAGGCCGGCAAGGCAGCCTTGAGGCGCTCTGCCCCGGCCTCGGTCAGCAGGACAATGCGGTTGCGCATGTCCTCGCCCTCGACCAGTGTCACCAGGCCGTCACCCTCCAGCACCCGCAAATTGCGCCCCAAGGTGCTGCGATCCAGGCCCATGGCCTCGGCCAGGGTTGAAATGCTCGGCTGATCCAGACGCTGCAGATTGCACAGCAAAGAATACTGCGCAACGTTGATCCCGAAGCCGTCGAGAGCGCCGTCGTAATGCCTGCTGACGCCACGGGCGGCGCGACGCAGGTTGATGCATAAACATTGGGAATCGAGCATGGTGCGTGTATATACCCGTGAGCGTGTTAAATCAAGTTACAAGGGAGTGGCGCCTGTTAGATCGCCATCGCGAGCAAGCTCGCTCCCACAGTGATTTTCGGTGTGCCCACTATTTTGTCAACAATACAGAAACCCTGTGGGAGCGGGCTTGCCCGCGAAGAGGCCAGAACAGTCACCATCACTGCGCTCAGACTAATCCCAATTCAACCAACACCCCTACCTCCAGCAACTCCAGCATCGCCCCTGCCGTGTCCCCCGTCGTGCCACCCAACCGCCGCAGCATCACCTGCCGCAGCCAGACAAACCCGAGAACCGCCAACACCACCGCCACCACACCACTCAAACCGGCAATCAAAACACATGCCAGCGCACTGACCGCCAACACCTGCCGGCCCGCCGAACGCGGAAGATGATCGGCCAATGCCTGCCCCAGGCCACCGGCACGCACATAGGGTGTGGTCAGGAACAGGCCGAGCAACGCGCTGCGACCGATCAACGGCACGATGACCAATGCCAGCGAATTCGGTTGCCCGATCAGCGCCAGTAGCGCAGTGAACTTGAGCAACAACAGCAGCACCAGCGTCACCACGGCGATCGGCCCGCTGCGCGGGTCTTTCATGATGGTCAGCGTACGCTCACGGTCGCCAAAACCGCCGAGCCAGGCATCGGCGCTGTCCGCCAGGCCATCGAGATGCAACCCGCCGCTGAGCAGCACCCAAACACTCAGCAACAACGCCGCGTGCAGCAACGCCGGCGCACCCTGCAACAGCCAGCTCACGGCCCACAGAATCACGCCAAAGAGCAATCCCACCAACGGATAAAACAGCAGTGACCGCCCCAGTTCCCCAGGCTCAGGCATGCCGGGCAGGCGAATCGGCAGGCTGCTGAGAAATTGCAGGGCGATCCAGAATGGCAACATGGTCAGAGCACTTCCTTCAATAAACCAGCGGACTCCATCGTCAGCGAAAACAGTGCGCCATGCCCGACCTCAACGTTGAGCAGCTGCTCTCGCGGCAGCCCGCGAGCTTGTGCCAGCAACAGGCGCATCACCCCGCCGTGGCTGACCAGCAGAATGCGCTCACCGGCACAGGTCGCGTGCAAACGCTCCAGCGCTGCCAGCACCCGTGTCGAAAAGTCCGCAACCGGCTCGCCCTGAGGCGGCGTGAACGAGTAAGGATCGGCCCAGAACAAGCCCAGCGCCTGCGCGTCGGTTTCCATCAACGCCGCCGCGCTTTGCCCTTCCCAGGCGCCGAAATGCAACTCTTGCAGGTCTTTATCCAATTGCACCGGCACACCCAGTTGCGCACCGAGTTCCTCGGCAAACCGCGCACAACGCTGCAACGGCGAACTGATCAACCGATCCCATGGCCCCTGCCCGACCACGGCGGCGCGCATCTGCGCCCAGCCCGTGTCGGTCAAGGCATCATCAATGCTGCCGCGCAACCCGCCGCCGAATTCGGTTTCACCGTGACGCAACAGATCCACGCGCAGGGTCATGCCGGACGATCTGCCACGGCGGCTTCGGCGAAAGTTGCCATTTGCCCGTGCAGATCGCACGCCAGACGCAACAGCGGCACAGCCAATGCAGCGCCACTGCCTTCGCCAAGCCGCAGACCAAGATCGAGCAAGGGTTGCGCATCCAGGGTTTCCAGCACATGACGGTGCCCCGGCTCGGCGCCGCGATGACCGAACAACAGCCACTGACGGCATTCAGGATTCAAGCGCACCGCGACCAACGCAGCGACACTGCAGATGAAGCCGTCCACCAGCACCGCGACACCTTCTTGAGCACAGGCGAGATAGGCACCGACCAGCGCGGCAATCTCGAAGCCACCAAGATTGAACAGGGTCTGCAAGGCATCGTCACGCTGTGCGCCATGCAATGCCAAGGCGCGCCCGATCACCTGGGCCTTGTGGCTGACACCTTCGGCATTGAGCCCGGTGCCAGGTCCGGTCAAATGGCCCACCGGGCAATCGAGCAAGGCACAGGCCAGGGCGCTGGCAGCGGTGGTGTTGCCAATGCCCATTTCGCCACCGATGAACAACTGCGCACCGCTGGCCATCGCCCGCTGCACGCTGTCACGGCCGGCCTGCAAAGCGAGTTGTCCCTGGGCTTCGGTCATGGCCGGTCCCTGTACGAAATTCGCCGTGCCCGGGCCGACGTTCAGGTGACGCACACCGGGCAGATTCAGCGACGGCGTCACCGTGCCAAGGTCAACCACCTCAAGGGAAGCGCCCAGTTGCCGCGCCAACACGCTGATCGCCGCACCACCGCTGACGAAGTTGAGCAGCATCTGCCCGGTGACTTCCTGGGGAAAGGCCGACACGCCCTCGGCGACCACGCCATGGTCGCCGGCAAATATCGCGATCCACACCTGTTCCAGACTCGGCTTGACCCGCCCCTGCAATCCCGCCAGTTGCACCGCCACCGATTCCAGCTGACCGAGGGAGCCGGCCGGTTTTGTCAGTTGCTGTTGCCGCGCCAGTGCCTGTTCGACCGCTTGGGTATCGACCGGCCGGCACGGGTTCAGCCACCAGGATTGAGTCATAACGCAGTTCCTTTCAGAGTCAGGGGCAGGCCGGCGACGGTCAGGACGACACGCTGACAGCGCTCAGCCAGAGCTTGATGCAGCCAACCGGCTTCATCGACATAGCGGCGAGTCAATTCGCCCAGCGGCACGACACCCATTCCGGTCTCGTTGCTGACAAAAATGATTTCACCCGGCAGCGACGCCAGGCAGTCCAGCAGGGCATCACGCTCGGCGGCCAGGCGCCCGGCATCGTCGAGCATCAGCAGGTTGGTCAGCCACAGGGTCAGGCAATCCACCAGCAGGCAGTGGTCGGCCCGTGCGCTCTCACGCAGTACCCGGGCCAGTTCCAGGGGTTCTTCAATCAGCGCCCATTCGGCAGGACGACGGGCACGGTGATGGGCGACCCGCTCGCTCATTTCACCATCCAGTGGCTGGCTGGTGGCGATATAGGTCACGGCCAGGGCGCTGTCGATGGCGAGTTTTTCAGCCAGGCGACTCTTGCCGGAGCGGGCGCCGCCGAGGATCAGTTGGAGCATGGTTACATCCTTTCAAATAGACGGTGTGGCCACTTCAGTCTTCGCGAGCAAGCCCGCTCCCACATTGGAACGCGATCAACTGTGGGAGCGGGCTTGCTCGCGAAGAGGCCAGAGCTCTCACCTCAGATTCCACAGAGTTTCCGCAACAGTCCGGTATCCAGATGCTTCTCCACCAGATCCGCCAGCCGCTCGATATCGCGCTCGCGCAAGGCGTGATAATCCACGTCCTGCACCTCCTGCAAACCGGCCCAGCGCAACAGCGCACTGCACGCTGTCGGCGATTCGAACAGCCCGTGCAGGTAGGTGCCGAAAATCTGCCCGTCCGCACTTTGCGCGCCATCGCAGCGACCGTCATCCAGTTGCACGGCAGCGTTTTCCAGCGCCGGTCCGGTGGTCACGCCAGCATGGATTTCATAACCCGATACCGGCGCATCTTCCAGCGCCAGGCGACCGCACACATTGCGCAGCTGTTTCTCTTGTTCGAGCCGGGTCTGGAACGCCAGCAACCCCAAACCGGCACTGGAGCCCGGCGCGCCCTCAAGGCCCAGCGGGTCATGCACCTGCTCACCGAGCATCTGCAGGCCACCACAGATCCCCAGCAGTTTTCCGCCGTAACGCAGATGCCGGGCGATCGCGGTTTCCCAGCCGTTGGCCCGCAGGTACGCGAGGTCGCTGCGGACACTTTTCGAACCAGGAAGAATGATCAGGTCGGCAGGCGGAACCGCCTGGCCGGGCCCGATGAATTGCAGGTCCACTTGCGGATGCAGGCGCAGCGGATCGAAATCGGTGTGATTGCTGATGCGCGGCAGCACCGGCACCACGACTTTCAGCACCCGATCGGCTTTATCGGTCTGGCGTTGATCGATGCCGTCCTCGGCCTCCAGGTGCAGATCCATCACGTACGGCAGCACGCCGATCACCGGTTTGCCGGTGCGTTCTTCAAGCCAGTCGAGACCGGGTTGCAGCAACGCGATGTCACCGCGAAAACGATTGATGATGAAGCCTTTGACCCGCGCCTGTTCGCTCGGCGACAGCAGTTCGAGGGTACCCACCAGATGGGCGAACACCCCGCCGCGATTGATATCGGCAATCAGCAACACCGGACAATCCACCGCTTCGGCGAAGCCCATGTTGGCGATGTCGCCGGCGCGCAAATTGATTTCCGCCGGCGAGCCTGCGCCTTCGACCATCACCAGTGGATAGGCCGCGCTCAAGCGCTCGTGGGAGGCCAGCACCGCCTGCATGGCGATGCTTTTGTAGTCGTGATAGGCGACGGCGTTCATGGTCGTGACGGCGCGGCCATGGATGATGACCTGGGCACCGGTGTCACTGTTGGGCTTGAGCAATACCGGATTCATGTCGGTATGCGGTTCGAGGTGCGCGGCCTGGGCCTGAACTGCCTGGGCACGGCCAATCTCGCCGCCGTCGGCGGTCACCGCACTATTGAGTGCCATGTTCTGCGGCTTGAACGGCACTACCCTGACACCCTGACGCGTAGCCCAACGGCACAACGCAGTCACCAGCGTGCTTTTACCGGCATCCGACGTGGTGCCCTGCACCATCAGCGTGGTCATTGCTTTTCCTTGGCGAAATCTTCGAATGCCTGCGCCAGCCGCACCCAGGCGGCTTCGTCACCGGGCAGGCCGAATCGCAGGCTGCTGTTGTGCGTGAACAACCGCAGGAGAATGCCGCGCCGGGCCATGAACTCATGCAGTGCTTCGGCGCGCTCGGTGATCAGCCACTGGAACAACGCACAGCCGCCATGGGGCTCGAAGCCATGTTGCTGCAGCAAAGACGCCAGGCGCTCACTGGCCTCTTCGGTGCGCAGCCGTTGCCGCGTTTGCCCCTCGGTATCGCGCAGGCAGGCCTGCCCCACTACCCGGGTCGCCCCGCTCACAGCCCAGGGCCCCACCTGTTCTGCCAGCAACTTGAGCAACTTGCGCTCGGCCAGCACAAACCCCAGGCGCACGCCGGCCAGGCCGAAGAACTTGCCGAAGGAGCGCAAGACGATCAGCCCGACTTGATGGGCAAACGGCGCCAGGCTCAGTTGCGGCGTGTTATCCATGAACGCTTCGTCCACCACCAGCCAGCCACCGCGCTGGGCCAGTCGCGTGTGCCAGTCGAGCAGGCGACTGGGGGTGAGGCTCAGGCCCGTGGGGTTATTCGGATTGACCACCACCAGCACGTCGATGCTGTCGATGAAGAAGTCGACTTCCTGCTCCAGCACTTCCCGCACGATGTAGCCGTTGCGACGCCACGCTTCGGCGTGCTCGGCGTAGCACGGCGACAGCACGCCGACCTTGCCCGCCCGACGCAATCGCGGCAGCAGCTGGATCGCCATTTGCGAACCTGCCACCGGCAATGCCTGCAAGGTGCCGTAGTAATCACAGGCTGCCTGTTCCAGACCATCGTCCGCCTCCGGCAAACGGGCCCAGGCCCGCAGCGGAATATCCGGCACCGGGAACGGCCAGGGCGCCAGGCCCGTCGACAAGTCCAGCCAGTCGGCTTCATCTATGCCGTATTCGAGCGCCGCCTTGCGCAATCGTCCACCGTGCTCAAGCATAAAATTCGGCCCCCAGGCAGAGAATCAGCAGCCATAACCATACCCCGCGCTGGACCAGTTGCCAGCCCCGGTCAATGGAGTCGGCGTCCGCGGGCACGCCTTCGCCCAGTTGCGGACGCTGGTGCAGTTCGCCGTGATAAATCGCCGCCCCGCCCAATTCGACGCCAAGGGCCCCCGCGCCTGCCGCCATCACCGGGCCGGCGTTCGGACTGTCCCAGGTCGGACCCTGGGTGCGCCAGCATTTCAACGCCAGCCGGGTTTTGCCCAGCAGCGCATAAGTCAGTGCCACCAGACGCGCTGGAATGTAATTGAGCAGGTCGTCGATCTTCGCCGCCGCCCAGCCGAACCGTTCGAAGCGCTCATTGCGATAGCCCCACATCGCATCCAGCGTATTGCTCAGGCGATAGAGCACCACGCCCGGCGCCCCGGCCACGGCAAACCAGAACAACGCGGCGAACACCGCGTCGCTGCCGTTTTCCAGCACCGACTCGGTGGCGGCACGGGCGACTTCGGTTTTATCCAGGTCACTGGTTTTACGGCTGACCAGATAACTCACACGCTTGCGCGCCTCATCAAGGTCATCACCGCGCAAGGCCTTGGCCACCGGCGTGACGTGTTCACCGAGGCTGCGCATGCCGAGGGCGCAATAGAGCGCGAGAATCTCGACAATCCAGCCGATGTAAGGCGCCCAGGAGAATGCCGTGACCAACAGCACCAGCGGCAGCACGGCGATCACCCACGCAGTGACGCCATGGCTGCGCCAGCCGCGACCGCCGCCGTTGAAACGTTGCTCGATGCGATCGGCAAAACGGCCGAACGCCACCAGCGGATGCCAGCGTTTGGGTTCACCCAGCAGCGCATCCAGCGCAACCGCGGCGACACTCAACAACGCCACACTCATTGACTCACTCCCCAATAGTTCTCATACAGCAATTCATGCAGCGGACGCGCCTGCGCCCAGCCTTCGAGCACCAGCATCGGTGCCGGGTAGAACGTCTTCACCGGTCCCAGGCACAGCACCGCCAGCGGTTTGGCACCCGGCGGCAGCCTCAACAAGTCCGCCAGTGCCTGGGGTTCGAACAGCGACACCCAGCCCATCCCCAGCCCTTCGGCACGGGACGCGAGCCACAGGTTCTGGATGGCACAGGACAGCGAGGCCATGTCCATTTCCGGCAAGGTGCGGCGACCGAAGATATGCTGCTCACGGTCGTCCATCAGTGCGGCGACCAGGACCTCGGCGCAATCGTTGATGCCTTCCACCTTGAGCTTCATGAACTCGTCGCTGCGCTCGCCGAGGGCTTCGGCGGTGCGCACGCGCTCCTCTTCCACGAGCCCCTGGATTTGCCCGCGCAAGGCGCGATCACTGATGCGGATGAAGCGCCAAGGCTGCATCAGGCCGACACTGGGTGCCTGGTGCGCAGCCTCGAGCAGGCGCTGGAGCAACTCGGGCTCGACCGTACCGCCGCTAAAGTGGCGCATGTCGCGGCGCTCGCCGATGGCGCGGTAGACCGCTGCGCGTTCGGCTTCGGTGAATGCGTTGTCGGTCATGGCCTCTTCGCGGGCAAGCCCGCTCCCACATTTAAAGGTGAGCGGCCTGAAGAAATGCATTCCCCTGTGGGAGCGGCGGTGCGGCGATCCGACTTGCTCGCGAAGGCGGCTTCAAGGTCCGGCGCAAACAGCGCGGCAATCGCCGAGGGATTGGACGGAAAATAAAAGTGCACATAAGAGGCAGTCATCCGCCCCTCACGATAAACCGCCTCCGCTCCGCGCCCGCCGTTAGGGCTCACGCCTCGAGCAATCGGCGTCAGTTCAGTGCTGGTCAGCGAATGGTGATAGGTGTGCCCGCGCAGCGAACCTTCCGGCAGTTCCACCGCTTGCAACGCCAGCGCGGCCAGACGCTTTTGCATGACCGCATCACCGGCCAGCAAGCCCGCCAGTTCGGCGCGAGTGCCCTCGACATCGGTCAGGGAGTCGAGCAGATACAGCATGCCGCCACACTCGGCGAGCAAGGGTTTGCCCGCGCGGTGGTGGGCGCGGATCGCCTCGAGCATCGCCGTGTTTTGCGCCAGCGCGACATGGTGCAGCTCCGGGTAACCGCCCGGCAGATACAGGCTGTCCGCCTCCGGCAATTGGCGGTCGCGGATCGGCGAGAAGAACGACAGTTCAGCGCCCATCGCCCGCAGTAAATCCAGGCTCGCACCGTAGGTGAATGCAAAGGCCTCATCACGGGCCACAGCAATGCGCACACCGGCCAGTAGCGGCTCGGCAGCAATGGCATCCGGTGCGGCGAACTCGACTGCCGGTGGCAGCGCGACCTCGCAACTGCTGGCCAGGGCGTCGGCTGCCGCATCGAGGCGCAGGTCGAGATCGTTCAGTTCACTGGCTTGCACCAGCCCCAGGTGTCGGCTCGGCAGTTCAATTCCGGTTTCCCGGGACAGCGCGCCGTACCAGCGCAATCCTTCAGTCAGGCTGCCTTCGAGCAATTGCGCGTGGCGCAGCGTGCCGACGCGATTGGCCAGCACGCCAGCGAACGGCAAGTCCGGCTGATAACGCGCCAGTCCCAGGGCCAGTGCGCCGAAGGTCTGGGCCATGGCGGTGCCGTCGATTACACCCAGCACCGGCACACCAAAATGCCGCGCCAGATCGGCGCTCGACGGCGTACCGTCGAACAGCCCCATGACGCCTTCGATCAGGATCAGGTCGGCTTCAGCGGCCGCTTCCCACAGCAACCGGCGACTCTCCTGCTCGCCGACCATCCACATGTCCAGTTGATACACCGGTGCACCGCTGGCGCGTTCGAGGATCATCGGATCGAGAAAGTCGGGGCCGCACTTGAACACGCGAACCTTGCGCCCCTGATTGCGATGCAATCGGGCCAGCGCCGCGGTGACGGTGGTCTTGCCCTGGCCGGAGGCCGGCGCGGCAATCAGTACCGCCGGGCAATGACGAGGCTGGCTCACAGCTCGACGCCTTTCTGCGCTTTGATCCCGGCCTGGAACGCGTGCTTGATCATGCCCATTTCGGTGACCGTGTCGGCCATCTCGATCATTTCCGGCTTGGCGGCACGCCCGGTGACCACCACGTGTTGCATCGGCGGCCGGGCCTGCAAGTCGCTGAGCACCTGATCGAGATCGAGGTAGCCGTGCTTGAGGGCGATGTTCAGCTCATCCAGCACCACCAGGCCGATGGACGGATCGCGCAGCAGTTCCCGGGACACCGCCCACGCCGCTTCGGCGGCAGCGATGTCGCGCTGACGGTCCTGGGTTTCCCAGGTGAACCCTTCGCCCATCACATGAAAACGCACCTGCTCGGGAAAGCGCCGGAAGAACAACTCTTCGCCGGTACTGTTACGGCCCTTGATGAACTGCACCACGCCGCATTGCATGCCGTGCCCCATGGCGCGGGCGAGCATGCCGAAGGCCGAACTGCTCTTGCCCTTACCGTTGCCGGTCAGCACCAGCAACAGACCACACTCGTTCGGGGAATTGGCGATGCGCTCGTCGATCACGGCTTTTTTGCGCTGCATGCGCGCCAGGTGGCGTTCGTCACGATCGGGGGTATCAGTCATGGGGGAGCTCTCCGTTGAGGCAGGAATAACGGCGGGCAGGCACAGCAATAGAAGGCAACAAGCCTGGCATCGCCCACCGTGATGCCGCTGGATGAATCAGGCCGGTCTCCGGGCTCATGAGTGGCGCGAAGCCAGACTGCGCGCCTTCCCGCATCGAATCGACACAGTGGCATCAGACACAGTTTTCACTCATTTACCGTTGCGGGGGCAGCGCCGGAATGGCGGGTCTTCGACCAACGGAAGAACGCGCTTCACCGGCTTCCCTGTTTCACTCTGTCGACCCAAGTCACAGAGCACCTGAAACAAGCCGCGAAGGTTAGAGGGTTGGGGGTGGAGCGTCAATTAAAGCCGGGAG
Organism: Pseudomonas sp. B1(2018); assembly: GCF_003097365.1. NCBI lineage: Bacteria > Pseudomonadati > Pseudomonadota > Gammaproteobacteria > Pseudomonadales > Pseudomonadaceae > Pseudomonas > Pseudomonas sp. B1(2018). Next base: position 37,512 of record NZ_PYUK01000017.1, on the reverse strand, counting down.
GCCACCCACCGAATAACGGTCGTCAATCAAAAAACTGACGCCAATCTTGTGCCTCGCCCTCAGCAGTGATATCAAAGAGCCATACCTCACAACACAATAATAAGGGTGAGCCCATGCAAGGCATGATCATCAGCAATCCAAAGCTGGAATTCCTGCGTCCTGTGCTCGAGCGCTGGTTCGAATGCATCGACCGCTACAACGCCGTCCGCGGTGATGGCGACACCCCCTACTGGCACGACGAAAAAGCCAATCTCGGACTGCTGTCGGCCGCCGCCTGGATGGCCGAGATGGTCACACTGCAACAGACACCCACCCGCAAGCAGACCGAAGAAGGTGAACGCAACAGCCGCGCCGACCTGTTCCTCGCCTCGTCCGAAACCCGCGCCTACATCCAGGCCAGCCAGCGTTGGCCACGGGTCAACAGCCTCAATCTGAGCCAGGCCCTGCTCGACATCGCCAGCGATGCGAAGCGCCTGAGCCACGCCAGCGACCTGAAACTCGGCTGCCTGTTCGTCGCCCCGCAAAAAGCCCAGCAAGGCGCGACACCGGAAGAACTGCAGGACATGGTCGACGATCTGCAAAAGGAACACACCTGCGCGGTCGCCTGGTATTTCCCTTATGCCTACCGCAAGTTGCGCAATGAAGCCGGTAACTATCACCCCGGCATTGCGGTGCTGTTCAAGGAAGCACGCGGCTAGAGGTTGAACCATTGGACGACGACGCGTCTCTATGATTAGAACAAGGCATTCATAGGGAACACCCGTATGCGCACGCCCCCGCTCGTTCTCGTTATCGCGATCTGCGGAGGGCTCGCCGGTTGCAGTGAGACCGCCGGCCTGCAAGTCTCCGACGGCACCGGCACCTCTCCTCAACTGCCGCCCCCCAACAAAACCCTGCTCCCGACCGTGAACATCGCCCCGGCCATCGGCTGGCCCCAGGGCGCGAAACCCGTCGCCGCCGCGGGCACTCAAGTGGCCGCTTTTGCCGAAGACCTGGATCACCCCCGCTGGCTTTATGTGCTGCCCAACGGCGACGTACTGGTGGCGGAAACCAACGCGCCACCCAAACCCGAAGACGGCAAAGGCATTCGCGGCTGGGTCATGAAGAAAGTCATGGGCCGCGCTGGAGCTCGCGTGCCCAGTGCGAACCGCATCACCTTGCTGCGCGACAAGAACCACGATGGCGTCGCGGAAACCCGCACGGTGTTTCTGCAAAACCTCAACTCGCCCTTTGGCATGACGCTGGTCGGCAATAACCTGTATGTGGCCGATACGGACAGCTTGCTGCGATTCCATTATGAAAACGGCGATACGTCGATCAACTCGCCGCCGGTCAAAGTGGTCGACTTGCCGGGTGGGCCGCTGAACCACCACTGGACCAAAAACGTCATCGCCAGCAAGGACGGTCGCAAGCTCTACGTCACCGTGGGCTCCAACAGCAACGTCGCGGAAAACGGCATGGACAAGGAAGAAGGTCGTGCAGCGATCTGGGAAGTGGACCGCGCCACCGGCCAAAAACGGATCTTCGCCTCGGGCCTGCGCAACCCCAACGGCATGGCCTGGGAACCGCGCAGTGGCGTGCTGTGGACCGCGGTCAACGAGCGGGATGAAATCGGCAGCGACCTGGTCCCGGACTACATCACCTCGGTGAAGGACGGCGCGTTCTATGGCTGGCCGTACAGTTACTACGGCCAGCATGTCGATATTCGCGTCGAGCCGCAAAACCCCGACCTGGTGGCCAGGGCCATTGCTCCGGACTACGCCGTCGGCCCACACACGGCATCACTGGGCCTGACCTTCGCTGAAAACAGCAAGCTGCCGGCGCCGTTCACCCAAGGGGCCTTCATCGGGCAGCACGGCTCCTGGAACCGTAACCCCCACAGTGGCTACAAAGTGATTTTCGTGCCGTTCAGCGCAGGCAAACCTGCGGGACAACCGATTGAAGTGCTCAGCGGCTTTCTCAACGAAAAGGAAGAAGCCATGGGCCGCCCGGTGGGCGTGGTGATCGACCGGCAGGGCGATCTGCTGGTGGCTGATGATGTGGGGAACAAGGTGTGGCGGGTGTCGGCTGCTAGGTAACGTTATCACTGAAACATAAAAAACCTGTGGGAGCGAGCTTGCTCGCGATGAGGCCAGCACACTCAACATCCTGGTTGACTGACATGCCGCCATCGCGAGCAAGCTCGCTCCCACATGATTTCCAGCTCAACGTTTGCGACAGAGTGTGAGCCCGTCACCCAACGGCAACAACGACAGATCCACCCGCACATCATCCTTCAACGCCAGGTTGAGCGCCTGGATCGCCCGGGTGTCCGCGCTCTCGGGGCTGGTCTCAAGCACACGCCCGCTCCACAGGGTGTTGTCGAACACCGCCAGCCCACCGACCCGCAGCAAACGCAGGGCATGCTCCAGATAACTCGGGTAGTTGGCCTTGTCTGCATCGATGAACACCAGGTCGAACTGCCCGCCCTGACCTTGCCGCTCAAGCTCGGCGAGGGTTTCCAGTGCGGGTGCCAGGCGCAGGTCGATCCGCCCGGCGAGCCCCGCTTCCTGCCAGTAGCGCCGTGCAATGGCGTTGTAGTCGCCGGGAATATCACAGCACATCAGCGAACCGTCAGCCGGCAATGCCGCCGCCATGCACAGCGCGCTGTAACCGGTGAACGTACCGACTTCGAGCAAGCGCCTGGCGCCGGTCAGCTTCACCAGCAAAGCGAGAAACTGTCCCTGCTCCGGCGCCACCTGCCAGCGTGCCATCGGCAGCGCCTGGGTCTCATCGCGCAAGCGCTTGAGCAGTGGCGTTTCGCGCAGGGAAACATCAAGCAGGTATTGATACAGGGCGTCGTCGAGATTCAGCGTGCGAGCAGTCATGAGCAGCAGCTCCGGACGTTACGGGTTGCGCGCCAGATGCTCAGGCTGCAGAACACGCTTGGCGCTCAGGTAAGCCTTTTGCCAATAGGTCTTGGACAGGCTGTCGAGCTTTACAGTGCCGCCGGTGGCCGGCGCATGGACAAAACGCCCTTCTCCCACGTAGATCCCGGCATGACTGACCTGGGAACCGCCATTGGTAGCGAAGAAAAGCAGGTCGCCGGTTTGCAGGCCTTCCTTGCCGACATTCGCCGCTTGCATGGAGATCATCTCGCGCGTCGTGCGCGGCAAGGCAATACCGGCGACATCGCGATACACATAGGCGATCAGGCCGCTGCAATCAAATCCGGAATCCGGTGTGTTGCCACCCCAGCGATAAGGCGTACCCACCAGACCGAGTGCGCGAAACAGCACGTCTTCCGCTTCGGGCGAAAAAGCTTGCGGGGAACCAAACACGATGGGCGCGCGAACCACCGGCGCGGGAGGCGGTGTGCGGCTGGCGCAGGCACTGAGCAGCGCGGCGAAGAACATGATTGCGAGGCGGGCCGACGTCGTCATAAGCAGAGCATCCTGATCTGGCTGCGGCTTTTTCTGCCGGGAGTGCAGAAAAGAAAACCGCCTGCGCGGGACGCAGGCGGTTTGCCATCATTAATAGATCAGGATTCTAGCTGCTATGGGGCAAACTTCAAGTAAGACTTTAAGTTCACCCTACAAACTGTGCACTTATTTGCGGGCAGTGACGATTGGTGACGCGTTAGGTGCCATCGCCAGGGCGCGCTTGGCCTCGATGAAGGTCTTGCTCCAGTAACTATCGCCCAGGCTATCGATGCGCACACCACCGCTGCGGCGGCTGCTGGAGTGGATGAACTGGTTGTCACCCAGGTAGATACCGGCGTGACTGACACGACCACGACGACCGTTGGTTGCGAAGAACAGCAGATCGCCCGGCTCAAGCTTGCTGCGCGAGACCAGCGGAGCGTCCACGTTGATCATTTCGCGAGTGGAGCGTGGCAGGTTCATGCCCGCTTCTTCGCGGAACAGGTAACCGATGAAACCGCTGCAATCGAAGCCGGCTTCAGAAGTGCCACCGAAACGGTAACGGGTACCGATCAGGGACATGCCGCGTTCGAGGATGCTGTCGGCCAGGACCGGAAGCTGGTAGGACTTGCCGCCGGCGAAGTCTGCGAGTTCTTTTTCGGTGGCCAGCTCTTCCTGAAAGAGAGCGGAAGACTGGGCAGTGGCCGAGTTTTGAACCTGCTGTTGCGGCGCTTGCTGGGCCACTGGAGTGTGGGCAGCGCAACCGAACAACAGGGTGACGAGTGCGAGAGGCACGAGGGGTGCGAAGCGATTTAGCATGGGCACGACCGTGGCTGAAGTTGTAAAGAAGTCGAGACTATGCCCGCTATCGACCTCATTTGCAAATTCAATCAATCTTTTTGTGACTTATTGGTTTCTCGTTTACATCTAAGCGCTTAAGCCCATTTTAAACATGCACGCGGCCTGCAACCTTGCAGGAAAGCGGAATTTCTGGCGCCTGAAATATGCCGAAACGGCTGTAAGCCCCGGTTTCAGAGGGTCTACCAGCCGAGGGTTTCTTTCAAAAACGGGATTGTCAGCTTGCGCTGAGCCTGGAGGGAGGCCTGATCGAGACGCTCAAGCAACTCGAACAGCGCACTCATGCTGCGGGTACCGCGAGTCAGGATGAAATGCCCGACCTCATCGGTCAGGTGCAGTCCGCGACGGGACGCGCGCAATTGCAGGGCACGCAATTTGTCCTCATCGGACAGTGGACGCATCTGGAAGATCAAGGCCAGGGTCAGGCGCGACTTGAGGTCTGCCAGCTTCACCGGCAACTCGCGCGGTGATGTCGACGCGGCAATCAGCAGGCGCCGGCCGCTGTCGCGCAGCCGATTGAACAGATGGAACAGCGCTTCTTCCCAGTCCGCCTTGCCGGCAACCGCCTGCAGGTCATCGAGACAGACCAGTTCGTATTGCTCAAGGTTATCGAGAATCTCAATACCGCGATCGAGCAGCTCGGCCAGCGGCAGATACACCGCAGGCTCTCCCAATTGCTCGAAGCGCAGGCAGGCAGCCTGCAACAGGTGCGTACGCCCTACCCCATCCTTGCCCCAAAGGTAGATCAGGCTTTCGGTCCAGCCGGCGTCGGCTTCGCATAGCCGCTCGACATAGCCGAGTGCAGCGGCATTGGCGCCTGGGTAGTAGTTGATAAAGGTGGCGTCGTCACGCAGACGCACACCTAGGGGCAACTGAATCGGTTTCATGCTGACTGAACAGTTCCAAAGGAACCGTTAGTGGCCTCTGTGTAAAGTTTGCGAAGTTTATACCCGTGAAGCGGGCCGCACAATGCGATAGACCACAAGCAAAATCAAAGGTTTGCGTTAACGCACCGGTTTTATGACAGTTTCTTTGGCGGTGCATGTGACAGTCGCGCTGTGTAATCAGGCGGACCCGGCACGAACCCGAGGCAGCCCGCCATCGCCCATCGACACCTTTTACAGCTGCTGTTCGTCAACGCCCCCGTAGATATCGGAATCCTTATACAAATCTTGCACATGGCGAACCAGCACCATGATCACCGCGGCGACCGGCAATGCCAGCAGCACACCGGTAAAGCCAAACAGCTCCCCCCCGGCCAGGATCGAAAAAATCACCGCCACCGGGTGCAGACCAATCCGGTCACCGACCAGCAGCGGCGTCAGCACCATACCCTCCAGCGCTTGGCCGACCATGAACACCGCGACAATGCCGAGCATCGGGTATAGATCGCCACCGAACTGGAACAGCCCTGCAATCAGCGCCGCACCGATGCCGATGATAAACCCCATGTACGGCACGATCGCCGCCAGACCGGCAATCATGCCAATCAGCAAGCCCAGCTCCAGCCCGACCAGCATCAGGCCTGCCGCGTAGATCACCCCCAGGGCCACCATGACCAGCAACTGGCCCCGAATGAACGCACCGAGTACTTCATGGCATTCACCCGCCAGCGACACCGCGCGCTCCTCACGATCACGGGGCAGCAGGTTGCGGACCTTGGCCATCATCAGGTCCCAATCGCGCAACAGGTAGAAGCTCACCACCGGGATCAGCACCAGATTCGCCAACCAGCCAATCAACGCCAACCCCGAGGCCGTCGCATGACTCAGTACCACACCGACAACATCAGAGGTCTGACTCATATGCTCGCCGATGGCGGCCTTGAGCCTGTCGAACTTCCAGAAGCCCTCCGACAGACCGAATTTCGATTGCGCCCAGGGCAATGCCGTGTGCTGCAGCCAGTCGAGCATCTGCGGGGCCAGCTCATACAAGCGAAACAGCTGCCGGGCGAGCAACGGCACCAGGACCAACAGCAGCGCGGTCAGGATCAATGTAAACAGGGCAAATACCGCCACTACACCCCAGGTGCGAGACAGCCCCGCCTTCTCCAGTCGATCCACCAGCGGGTCGAACAGATAGGCCAACAGCAGGGCCACCAGGAACGGCGTCAGGATCGGATGCAACAACCAGACAAAAACACAAAGCAGGACCACCCCACCGAGCCAGAACCAACGCCGCGTATCGGCCATGAACCACTCCATTGCTTCTATATAAAGAGAGAAAAACTACCAGCGAAACCGCAGTTGCGGTGTCACCGCTGGCGCAGGCGCCTGGGCTGGCACCGCACCACCAGCGGCCGGTTGAACCGGCACTGCCGGAGTCGGTGCCTGAGCCGCCGGCGTTTCCTGCAACCGTGCCAGCGACAGTTGCGCACGCAACTGCTCGGCGCTGCCATTGACCCGGTAGACGATCCGGTCGCCGTCGACGCTTTGCACGCGCCCGCCAAATGGCTCCAGCAAGCGCCCAAGGGACGCGTAGTGCTCAAGATTCATGCCTTGCACTTCCAGCAATTGCGCGCTCGAAGCACCGGGCTTGGCGACAAACCGCGGCGCCAGGCGCTCATTGACCGCCAGCATCACCGCATCGGCCACGGCGGCCTGATCGGCGCCCTGCACGCTGCCTGCCTCTTTTTTATCCCCCAGCCACAATTGCCACTTGGCTTGCCACTGCCCGCCCTCCTCTTTGGCGTGCACCGCGAGCAGGGCGTCGGCGTTGTAGCGTTCCGATGCCGCAAGCAAAGGGCCGGAATCTGCGCCTTCCAGATTCGGCGCGGTCGCGACGATCTGTTCGTTCAGGTCCGCCAATGGCAAGCGCAATGGCAAGCCCCGGTGCTGGGCAGCCCGACGCAGCGGCGCCGCACTGGCCTGGCCGTCGCCCACCAGGCTTGAACCCTCGGTGGAATCGTTGAGCCACCAGCCGAGGATCGACGGCCGATTGGCCCCCCACATGGCCAGGCCGGCGCGGCGCAGGGCCTGCTCGGTGGTACCCGGGTCGAAATCGACTTTCAGGACTTCCGGCGGACCGGCTTCAAAGCCGTATTGGCTGATGATCTGTTGCGGATCTTTGCGAATCGCCGCCAGCCCCGGATTTTGAGCGGCCTTGGGGTCACCGGTCAGGCGCAACACCAAAGTGTCCAATGCTCGTTGAGTCGCCTGGTCACGCTCCTCGGGCGACTGGCCATTCACCGGCTCACGTACCTGATAAAGGCCTTTGACGGTTTCGGCATGACTGATCAGGCTGACCACTGACAAACAACTCACAAGCAAGAATTTACAAAAACGCATGGAAGATTCCTGACGACAAGAGCGGCTGGAACAGACCGCATGAAGACGATCGAGCAAGGCTGTGACCATTGCCCGACGCAAAACATTCACACGTTCCGGGTAAGTTTTCGCACTGTCATAACGATAGACGGTTAATCGCGACACCTTATACAGCCATGCAGGATGCCATCGACACCGCGCATCAACGTTTTTTTTAACGGATATGGCCCTGCTGTCGGCCTGAGGATGGCCGCTGCGGCTCAAGCCTGATAAAATCGCGCGCCTTCGCAGACCGGCAACAGCCGGGCACTTTCGAAATTCGCGTGAGGCAATCGCCTTCGTCGATTTCGGCGGCCCCGCTGGACTCGGTCGTTACCCCTGAATCCCCCCTAAAGGCCTGGATCATGAGCAAGCAACCCTCCCTGAGCTACAAGGACGCCGGTGTAGACATCGACGCCGGTGAAGCATTGGTCGAACGCATCAAGAGCGTCGCCAAGCGCACTGCGCGCCCGGAAGTCATGGGCGGCCTGGGCGGTTTCGGCGCCCTCTGCGAAATCCCGGCCGGCTACAAACAGCCTGTGCTGGTTTCCGGTACTGACGGCGTCGGCACCAAGCTGCGCCTGGCATTGAACCTGAACAAGCACGACAGCATCGGCATCGACCTGGTTGCCATGTGCGTCAACGACCTGGTGGTGTGCGGCGCCGAGCCACTGTTCTTCCTCGACTACTACGCCACCGGCAAACTGAACGTCGACACCGCTGCCCAGGTTGTTACCGGCATCGGCGCTGGCTGCGAACTGTCGGGCTGCTCGCTGGTGGGCGGTGAAACCGCTGAAATGCCGGGCATGTACGAAGGCGAAGACTACGACCTGGCCGGCTTCTGCGTCGGCGTCGTGGAAAAATCCGAAATCATCGACGGCTCCAAGGTTGCTGCCGGCGACGCCCTGCTCGCCCTGCCGTCTTCCGGCCCGCACTCCAACGGCTACTCGCTGATCCGCAAGATCATCGAAGTGTCCGGCGCCGACATCGAAAACACCCAGCTCGACGGCAAGCCGCTGACCGACCTGCTGATGGCCCCGACCCGCATCTACGTGAAGCCGTTGCTCAAGCTGATCAAGGAAACCGGCGCGGTCAAAGCCATGGCCCACATCACCGGTGGCGGCCTGCTGGACAACATCCCGCGCGTTCTGCCAAAAGGCGCGCAGGCTGTGGTTGACGTGGCCAGCTGGAATCGTCCGGCCGTGTTCGACTGGCTGCAAGAGAAAGGCAACGTCGACGAGAACGAAATGCACCGCGTGCTGAACTGCGGCGTGGGCATGGTCATCTGCGTGGCTCAGGAGCACGTTGAAGCCGCCCTGAACGTTCTGCGCGAAGCGGGCGAGCAGCCTTGGGTCATCGGCCAGATCTCCACCGCTGCCGAAGGCGCGGCTCAGGTAGAACTGAAGAACCTCAAGGCTCATTGATGTCTCAGACCTGTGATGTGGTGGTGCTGTTGTCCGGCACCGGCAGTAACTTGCAGGCCCTGATCGACAGCACGCGGACCGGCGACAGCCCGGTCCGCATCGCTGCGGTGATTTCCAACCGCGCCGACGCCTACGGCCTGCAACGCGCCAGGGACGCGGGTATCGACACCCGCACCCTGGATCACAAGGCTTTCGAAGGTCGCGAGGCCTTCGATGCCGCGCTGATCGAACTGATCGACGCCTTCAACCCCAAACTCGTGGTACTGGCCGGATTCATGCGCATTCTCAGCGCGGGTTTCGTACGCCACTATCAGGGTCGCCTGCTCAATATCCACCCCTCACTGCTACCCAAATACAAAGGGTTACACACTCATCAGCGCGCGCTGGAGGCCGGCGACGCCGAGCACGGCTGCTCCGTGCACTTCGTCACCGAGGAACTCGATGGCGGACCACTGGTCGTACAGGCTGTAATACCGGTAGAGTTACAGGATTCGCCGCAGAGTCTGGCGCAGCGGGTCCATGTTCAGGAACACCTGATCTACCCGATGGCTGTACGCTGGTTTGCCGAAGGTCGTCTGGCCCTCGGCGAGCAAGGTGCTTTACTGGATGGACAGCTACTCGCGGCCAGCGGCCACTTGATTCGAAACTAGGAGATTTTATGCGTCGCGCCCTGCTCTTCGCTTGCGCTCTGCTCGCTTTGCCCTTCGCTCAGGCGGCAGAACTTCAACCCTTCTCCGCCAGCTACACCGCCGACTGGAAACAGCTCCCCATGAGCGGCACTGCCGAACGCAGCCTCGAAAAAACCAGCGACGGCAAATGGAAACTGAGTTTCAAGGCATCGATGATGATTGCCAGCCTGTCCGAGGAAAGCACCCTGACCCTGGACAAGGACACGCTTCTTCCGGAGTCGTACCACTTTGAACGTGGCGGCCTGGGCAAGGCCAAGAAATCGGATCTGGATTTCGACTGGAACACCAAGATGATCACCGGCACCGATCGCGGTGACGCCGTCAAGCTTCCACTCAACCGCGGCATGGTCGACAAGTCCACCTACCAGTTGGCACTGCAACATGATGTCGCTGCCGGCAAGAAGACCATGAGCTATCAAGTGGTCGATGGCGGTGAAGTCGACACCTATGACTTCCGCGTGCTGGGTTCGGAAAAAGTCGACACCAAGGCCGGTCAGATCGATGCGATCAAGGTTGAGCGCGTGCGCGACCCGACGCAGAGCAAACGCATCACCGTGATGTGGTTCGCCAAGGACTGGGACTACCTGCTGGTCCGCCTGCAACAGGTCGAAAACGACGGCAAGGAGTACAACATCATGCTCCTGGACGGCAAGGTCAACGGCAAGACTGTCAAAGGCAGCTGATCCGGATCGACACAAAAAGCCCCGCCATCGCGGGGCTTTTTTTAAGTCAAAAGATCGCAGCCTTCGGCAGCTCCTACATGGATCGCATAAACCTGTAGGAGCTGCCGAAGGCTGCGATCTCTTGATCTTCGATCAGACCGAGAAACGTGCCACCAGCGTATTCAGGTCCACCGCCAAGCGCGACAACTCCTGACTCGCCGCACTGGTCTGATTCGCTCCGGCCGAGCTCTGTTGCGCCAGGTCTCGGATGTTCATCAAGTTGCGATCGACCTCCCGCGCCACCGCCGCCTGCTCCTCCGAGGCACTGGCAATCACGATGTTGCGCTCATTGATCACCGTGAATGCCGAGGCGATGTCTTCCAGGGCAACCCCCGCCGCTTTTGCCGCCTCCAGCGTGGAGCGCGCCCGGGTGTTGCTCTGCTGCATCGAGCTGACGGCCAGGTCGGTACCCTGCTGGATACCGGTGATCATCTGCTCGATTTCCCGGGTCGATTGCTGGGTGCGATGCGCCAGGGCGCGCACCTCATCGGCTACTACCGCAAACCCGCGCCCGGCCTCCCCGGCTCGCGCGGCTTCGATCGCGGCGTTCAAGGCCAGCAGATTGGTCTGTTCGGCAATCGCGCGAATCACGTCCAGCACGGTAGTGATGCCATATACCTTCTGCGCCAGATCTTCGACCTGAGCGACGTTGGTCGTGACATCTTCAGCCAGAGACTCGATCGACAGCACCGTCTGGTGCACTTGTTCGCGGCCGTGCTGGGCAATGCGGTCGGACTCGCGAGAAGCTTGCGACGTTGCTGCGGCATTGCTCGCCACCTCCTCCACGGCAGCGGTCATCTGATTGACCGCCGTGGCCGCCTGCTCGATCTCCAGGCTCTGCTGATGCAGGCCTCGGGTAGCGTCTTCCGTGACGCAACTGAGCTCTTCCGAAGCCGAAGCCAATTGACTGGATGAGTCGGATATACGCTGGATGGTTTCGCGCAAACTCTGCTGCATGCTCTTGAGCGCGTGCAGCAGTCGCGCGGGCTCATCCTTGCCGGAAATGCTGATGGCTGCAGTCAGGTCGCCGCCGGCGACCACCTCCGCCACTTTCAATGACTGTGACAACGGCAACACGATGCTGCGCGTCAACAGCAGCGCCAGGCCAATGGTGATCAACGCGGTCACACCGATCATTACCCCGACCCAGACCCGCGACTGGCTGAACACCAGGCGACCCGCTTCGGTTGCCAGATTGGCGCTGTGCCGATTGAGCTCGACCAGCTCCCTGAGCGTAACCGTGATTTCATCGGCCAGAGGATTCATCTCGCCATTGAGAATGGCCGCCGCCTCTTCCACCCGTCCCTGGGTAGCTTCGGCCATCACCTGGCTCTGAAACTGCAGATACTTTGCTTCGGCGGCCTTGAAGCGGTCGAACAACACGCGCTCTTCAGGCAGCACGATCAACTTGTCATAACGTTGCTGTGCACCATCGAGGACAGTTTTGAGATCGTTGATCTTGCTGACGTTCTGCGCCTGTGCCTGCGGGTCGCGATTGATCAGCAGACGCATGGTCAATGCTCGCAGCCGCAACATGTCCTGACTCATATCACCGACCGCCATGACACTGGGCAGCCAGTTGTCATCGACTTGATCGGACTGCGCCCGCATGTTCGACATCTGCAGCAGAGCGAACGCACCCAAGCCAAAAACCATCAACGCCAACAGGCCAAAACCGAGACTCGCACGCGGCGCAATATTGAGACTTCTGATACTCATTCCCCTGGTTCCTTCCAAAAGCGCTGCGTCGGGCAGCGGGTTCTTTAGACGGTATCGGACTGTTGAAAAATTGCGTAAGACGAAAAAGTGATATCAAAACAACATTACTGCCACGGTAACGATTCAGCGAAAAGCCCCATCTGTACAAGAAAACCGGAACGCACATCCGGCACCATGCTCTATACCTTCAAGGTCTTTTTGATCGAACAAATATCCCGTTGCTTTCGAGGTTTCCCATGACCGTTACCGTCAACACCGTTTCTGCCGAAGGCTTTCGCCACAGCGTACAAATCGATGACCACGAACTCTTCGCCGACGTGCCCGTCACGGCGGGCGGTGAAGGCACCGCGCCGGAACCGCACGATTATTTCGATGCCGCGCTCGGCGCCTGCAAAGCCCTGACCCTCAAGCTCTATGCGAAGAAGAAGGACATCCCGCTGACCGGTGTCGGCGTCGAGGTCAAGCGCGACAACAGCCTGGAACAGAAAGGCCAATACACGCTGCACGTCAAACTGACCCTCAAGGGCGTACTCACTGACGCCCAGCGCGACGAGCTGCACCGCGTGGCCGATCGCTGCCCGATCCACAAGCTGATGACCACCTCTGAAGTCAGCATCGAAACGCATTTGTCCGAAGGCGCCTTCAGCCAATAGCGGCAAGGGCTGCGCAAGCGGGTTATGCTCGAACGCATCACCCGCCCAGCCTGGAACGCACCATGAACACTCCGCTCGTGATCCGCCCCCGCACCGAAGACGTCGAAGGCCAGCCGATCCTGCGCCCACTGCCATCCGCCAAGTGCCGCAGCGTCGGGCCATTCGTGTTTTTCGATCACATGCTGGAAACCCGTTATCCGCCGGGCAAAGGCATGAACATCCGCCAGCATCCGCACATTGGCCTGTCCACCCTGACCTATTTGTTCCAGGGGCAAATCCAGCACAAGGACAGTCTGGGCTCCAACCAGGTTGTTGATACCGGCGATGTCAGCTGGATGACGGCTGGCAGCGCCATTGCCCACGTCGAACGCACGCCCGAGGCACTCAAGGAGAGCGGCTTCACGATGCACGGCTTGCAGATCTGGCTGGCATCGCCCAAGGACAAAGAACAGGGTCCGGGGCATTACAGCCACCATCCGGCGTCCACCTTGCCAGTCAGCGAAAACCTGGGGGTGAAGATCCGCATGATTGCCGGGTCGGGCTTTTGCCTGGAGTCACCGGTGCCGGTGCTTTCTCCTACGTTGTACGCGGAATTGCACCTGCAAACGGCGACGACATTGCTGATTCCCACCGAGCATGAAGAACGTGCGCTGTATGTGTTGAGCGGCGAGGTGCAACTGGATGGCGAGCTGATAGAACCGCATTCGCTGGTGGTACTGCCTGCCGGGGAAGAGTTGACTCTGTTTGCTGAAAGCGACAGTCACGCCGTGTTGTTTGGCGGCGCGCCGCTGGACGGGCCACGGCGGATCAACTGGAATTTTGTCGCAAGCGATCCGGCGGCGATTGATGAAGCGCGGCGGCGTTGGGCGGCCGGGGACTGGCCGACGGTGCCGGGAGAAAGTGAGAGGATCGAATTGCCTTAGTTTTTCTATCGTTAGTCAGGCCGCCTTCGCGGGCAAGCCCGCTCCCACAGTTTCCATGTTGTCCGCAAAAATTGCGCATGGACCAAATCCCTGTGGGAGCGGGCTTGCCCGCGAAGGGGCCGGCACTCACACCGACCCAATCATGGTCAGCCCCTGAACACTTCATCCAGCAAGTTATGCATCGAAGTGAACGCCCGGGCAGCCACCTTGGCGTCATACATCATCATGCCCGGCACATTCGCGTGCGGATCGGTGAACGAGTGAAATGCACCGCCGTAGCTCAGCAACTGCCAGTCCACACCGGCCGCGTTCATTTCATCTTCGAACGCCGGCAACTGTTCCTTCGGCACCAGTGGATCGGAAGCACCGTGCAGGACCAGGACCTTACCCTTGATGTTTTTCGCGTCGGCCGGATTCGGGGTGTCCAGCGTGCCGTGGAAGGATACCGCGGCCTTCACCGGCGCACCGGTACGGGCAAACTCCAGGGCACAGCAGCCGCCGAAACAGAAACCGTAGGTCGCCAGCTTCGACGTATCGACGGCCGCCTCGCCTTGGCTCTGCAACTGTTCGAACGCTACCTGCATGCGCTTGCGCAGTAACCCACGGTCATTCTTCAACGGCATCATTGCCGCGCCGGCCTCGTCATTGTTCGACGGACGAACCGATTGCCCGTAAAGATCAGCGATCAGCACCACGTAGCCCTTGGCTGCCACGGACCTGGCGATTTCCTCGGCACCGGCACTGACGCCCATCCAGTTCGGCGCCATCAACAAACCCGGACGCGGACCTTTATGGTCGGCATCGAAGGCCAGACGGCTTTCGTAGGCTTGGCCATCGATCTGATAGGCAACGGAACGTACAGTGATTTGGCTCATTTCTGACTCCTGATTGTTGAACACCAGAATGAAAAAACCCGCCGAAGCGGGTTTTTCTGCAACACAGTTAAGCTGATAGCTCGACCAACAGTTTGTTCAAGCGGCGCACATAGGCCGCCGGATCTTTCAAGCTGTCGCCGGCCGCCAGGGCCGCCTGATCGAAGAGAATGTGCGACAGATCGCCAAAGCGCTCGTCACTCTGCTCATTGTCGAGCTTCTCGATCAGCGGGTGAGCCGGGTTGAATTCGAAGATCGGCTTCGAATCCGGAACCTTCTGCCCGCTGGCTTCGAGGATCTGGCGCATCTGCAGGCCCAGGTCCTGCTCACCGATGGCCAGGATCGCCGGCGAATCGGTCAGGCGATGAGACACCCGAACTTCCGCAACGGATTCGCCCAGCGCGGTCTTCAGACGCTCAACCAGACCTTCTTTGGACTTCGCGACTTCTTCCGCGGCCTTCTTGTCCTCTTCCGAGTCCAGGTTGCCGAGGTCCAGGTCACCGCGCGCCACGTCGACGAAGCTCTTGCCGTCGAAGTCGCTGAGGTAGCTCATCAGCCACTCGTCGATGCGGTCGGTCAACAGCAGCACTTCGATGCCTTTCTTGCGGAAGACTTCCAGGTGCGGGCTGTTCTTGACCTGTGCGTAGGTTTCGCCGGTCAGGTAGTAGATCTTGTCCTGACCTTCCTTGGCGCGCGCCAGGTACTCGGCCAGGCCGACAACCTGCTCGCCGTCGTCGCCATGGGTCGATGCGAAACGCAGCAGACCGGCGATTTTTTCCTTGTTGGCGAAATCTTCTGCCGGGCCTTCCTTCATGACCTGACCGAAGTTTTTCCAGAAGCCCTTGTATTGCTCAGGCTCGTTCTTCGCGAGTTTTTCCAGCATGTCCAGCACGCGCTTGGTCAGTGCCGACTTCATGGAGTCGATGATCGGGTCTTTCTGCAGGATTTCCCGCGACACGTTCAGCGACAGGTCGTTGGAGTCGACCACACCCTTGATGAAGCGCAGGTAAAGCGGCAGGAAGGACTCGGCCTGATCCATGACGAACACGCGCTGCACGTACAACTTCAGGCCTTTTGGCGCTTCACGCTGGTACAGATCGAACGGAGCGCGGGTCGGCACGTACAGCAGCGAGCTGTATTCCAGCTTGCCTTCGACCTTGTTGTGGCTCCAGCTCAGCGGGTTTTCGAAATCGTGAGCGATGTGCTTGTAGAACTCCTGGTATTCCTCGTCCTTGATCTCGGTACGCGGACGGGTCCACAGAGCGCTGGCGCGGTTGACGGTTTCCCATTCAACGGCCGGTTTCTCTTCGCCTTCAACGGCCGCCACTTCTTTCGGCAACTCGATCGGCAAGGCGATGTGGTCGGAGTACTTCTTGATGATGTTGCGCAGGCGCCAGCCATCGGCGAACTCGTCTTCACCGGATTTCAGGTGCAGGACGATGCGAGTGCCGCGCTCGGCCTTGTCGATGGTCGCAACTTCGAAGTCACCTTCGCCCTTGGACGACCAGTGCACGCCTTCGCTGGCAGCGCTGCCGGCACGACGGCTGTACACATCGACTTTGTCGGCGACGATGAAGGCGGAGTAGAAACCGACACCGAACTGGCCGATCAAGTGCGAGTCTTTCTTCTGGTCGCCGGTCAGGTGCTTCATGAAATCGGCGGTGCCGGACTTGGCGATGGTACCCAGGTGGGTGATCGCATCTTCGCGGCTCATGCCGATACCGTTGTCTTCGAGCGTGACGGTTTTAGCGTCCTTGTCGAAGCTCACGCGGATTTTCAGTTCGGCGCCGCCTTCCAGCAGCTCTGGCTTGGCCAGGGCTTCGAAACGTAATTTGTCGACAGCGTCAGAGGCGTTCGAGATCAATTCGCGAAGGAAAATTTCCTTGTTGGAATACAGCGAATGGATCATGAGATGCAGCAGCTGCTTCACCTCGGTCTGGAAGCCCAGGGTTTCCTTTTGAGTTTCCACACTCATGGTCATCAAACTCCAATCAGATGGCATAAGCCGCGACCTTGAGGGTCGGCGGCGGGTTGTCATCTGAGTTTGGGGCTGACTTCAGGATTTCAAGGGCTCCTCGAGTTTGAAATGTGCACGGGCCGTGGCAATGGGTTCGGCCTCGGTACTTTGCCAGGCGGTAATCGCCACGTTGGCGACCCGCCGTCCCTGGCGGCAAACCTGGCATCGGGCCCAGGTGTCGCGAAACTGCCCGGCCCGCAGGTAATCCAGGGAGAAGTCGATGATCTTCGGCACCCCGGATGATCCGGTAAACACCAGCAGGTGCAGCGCCGCTGCCAATTCCATGAACCCGGCGATCACACCGCCATGAATCGCCGGCAACAAAGGGTTACCAATGTTGTCCTTGTTCGCCGGCAGCTTGAACAGCAGCTCATCGCCCACCCGTGAACATTCGACACCGATCAGCCGGGCATAGGGAATCAACCCCAGCAGAGAGGCGTAGTCACCCTGCTCATGGGCCTTTTGCAATTGGTCCTTCAGCGACTCGCTCATTGCGCACCTCCGGCAACTGCGCCACCAAAGCCCTTGGTGCCTTTGATGCCCTTGCCCATGCGCATGAATGTGCCCATCACATGGGCAATGGGTTGTCCGGGGTCATCCTGATAGGCGAAGCCACGGGCAAAAATCACGTCGGTGGTGACCCGGTAGCACTGGGCGAAGCCATAGACATCCTTGTGCGGTTCGGCGGCGTGCATGTAGTCGATGCGCAGGTCGAGGGTCGGGCAGACTTCGAACTCCGGGAGCACACAGAGCGTCGCCATGCCACAGGCCGTGTCCATCAGTGAGGTCAGTGCCCCGCCATGAATCACGCCGGTTTCGGGATTGCCGACGATCTGTGGGCTGTACGGCAGCACAATCGTCAGCCCTTCGCTGCTGGCGCTGTGAACGCTTAGTCCAAGTACCTGACAATGTCGCAGCGCCGACAAAAAGCGCTTCGCTCGCTCAAAAACGGGGTTCTCAGTCATTTGATAAACACTCTTGTTTAGGTTCGTGCAATGCGGTGGCAGTCCGGGTAAAAGTTCCGCATTAGAACAAAACTTATATATCTGAAAGAATTAAGGAACTTAACCCTGATGTATGGGTTCTTAAGGCCAGTAGATGCTTTTCATCAGGAGAAACACCCCATGCGTAAGACTTTAGCTATTGCCTTGATGTTGACCGCTTCCCTCGGTCTCGCTGCCTGCGATAAAAAATCCGAGGACAAAGCTCAAGAAGCTAACAAACATGCTGAGCAAGCTCAGCAAGACATGAGCAAAGCTCAGGATAAAGTGAACGACGCGGCGAAAGAAAACGCCGAAGCTGCCAAAGCTCAGGCTGAATCGAACGCGGAAGCGGCAAAAGAGGCTGCTCCGGCTGCACCGGCCACTCCGGCCGCTCCAGAAGCGCCTAAAAACTAATCCGGTTTTTAGCGTGATAAAAGAAAACCCGCCAAGTGCGGGTTTTCTTTTGCCTTCAAAAAAATGCTTAGAGCAAAATCGTTCGAAAAGTCGGACTAATCATCAGCAACAGCGAGCAGATTAATCCCACCAGCCAGACCAGACTGCGTTGCCAGGCCAGGTCCTTCCAGTAACACACCAGATAAATAACCCGAGTGATCACAAAGATGATCGCGAGCAAATCGATGAGCCAGCCTGCCGTCTGCGTTGTATGCGCCATCAACACACCCACCGCAAACAATATGAAGGCTTCAAAACTATTCTGATGTGCCGCCACCGCACGGGCACCAAAACCTGTGAGTTGGCCCTGCTGCTGGCGCGGCAGATGATTGTTGTAACCGCCCTGCTCTTTCATGGCCTTGGTCACGGGCATACGCGCCACGTAAATCAGCACGGCACTGATAAACACGCACCAGAACGGAATACTCATCAAGCAGCCTCTTTGATCACCTCGGGCAATGGCGCCTCTGTAGGGGTATAGACCATCACGTCGAGAACGTCAGAGTGAAACTCGCGACGGTACAACACAAATACCACGCCGGCGCTCATCAACATGAACAACCAGGGGCTGACAAACCAGGCCAGCATGGTCATGCCGAAGTAGTAGGAACGCAGCCCGAAGTTGAACTGGTTGGCGGCCATGGAGATGACACGGGCCGCGCGGGAAGCAAACGCCTTGCGCTCCTGCTCCGACACAAGACGCTCGCCGACCATTGGCGCCGAACCTACCAGTACCGCCGCAAAGTTGTACTGGCGCATGCACCAGCTGAACGTGAAGAACGCATAGACAAACACCAGCGCCAGGCACAGCAACTTGATTTCCGACATGCCCTGGGACGCCTGCTGCACCATCGGGATATCCGCCAACAACGATACCGCCCTTTCCGAAGCCCCCAGCACCGTGAGAATACCGGCCAGGATAATCAACGTACTGGAGGCGAAGAACGAAGCGTTGCGTTCCAGGTTACCGATCACGCTGGCATCGGCGATACGGTTGTCGCGCAGCAGCATGCGGCGCATCCAGTCTTCACGATAGAGGTGCAGCACACTGGCCAGGCACGCGGTGTCACGGCCTTTCCAGGTGGCATAACGGGTGTACCCGCCCCAGCAGATAACGAACCAGATGGCGGCAAGGATGTGGATCAGATTGGCTTGGATGAACGACATGCAGGTCCTTGTGATGTGCAAGAGGAGTACCGAATCCCTGTGGGAGCGGGCTTGCTCGCGAAGGCGGCTGATCATCCAACATGGATGTTGACTGACCCACCGTCTTCGCGAGCAAGCCTGCTCCCACATCAGGATTTGCAATGCTTCGACGTTAGCGCAACGCAAAAGACACCGCATCACCCCATAAAAAAATGCCCCGTATCGATTGATACGGGGCATTTCTGTTTTTTTCACGGGCCCGCTTGTGACGGGCCGGTAAAGCTTAAGCCAGCGCCTCTTCGCGCTTGCCCAGCAGACGGTCGCAGACCACGGCAACCACCAGCGTCATCACCGAAGGTACCAGCCAGGCCAGGCCCTGCTCGCTCAGCGGCAGATGGGCCATTTGCGTCGGCATCCAGTCCGCCAGGCCTGCGCCCTTGAGGGCGTCGATCAGGCCGAAGATGAACGACACCAACATGACCGGGCCGAGGATACGGCCCTGCTCATGCCAGAAGTCCTTGCAGAAGCTCAACGCCACCAGAACGATGCACGGCGGGTAGATCGCGGTGAGAACCGGGATCGAGAACGCAATCAGCTTGGTCAGGCCCAGGTTGGACACCAGCAGCGAGAACGCCGCGAGGATGATCACCAGTGTCTTGTAGGACAGCGGCACCACACGGCTGAAGTACTCGGCGCAGGCACAGGTCAGGCCGACCGCGGTCACCAGGCACGCCAGGGAAATCAACACAGCCAGGAAACCGCTGCCCAGCGAACCGAAGGTGTGCTGCACGTAAGCGTGCAATACCGCCGCGCCATTGGTAGCGCCAGCGGCCACTTCATGGCTGCCCGAACCGAGACGGAACAGGCTGACATACACCAGTGCCAGGCCGACGCCGGCGATCAGGCCGGCGATGATCGCATAACGGGTGATCAGTGCCGGCGACTCGACGCCGCGGGAACGGATGGCGTTGACGATGACGATGCCGAACACCAGGGCGCCCAGGGTATCCATGGTCAGGTAACCATTGATGAAGCCCTGGGAAAACGGCGCCGCCACGTATTCAGGCGTGGCCTGGCCAATGTCTCCGGCCGGCAGGGCGAATGCTGCAATGCCCAGCACGGCCAGGGCGATGATCTTCAGCGGAGCGAGGAAGCGCCCTACGGTATCCAGCAAACGGCCTGGATACAGCGAGATGAAGAACACCAGCAGGAAGTAAACCGAGCTGTACAGGAACAATGCCAGCGGGCTCTCGCCGGTCAGCGGTGCCAGGCCCACTTCGAAGGATACCGTGGCGGTACGTGGCGTCGCGAACAGCGGGCCAACAGCGAGGTAGCAGGCCGCTGCCAACAGGCCACCGGCGACTTTACCGATCGGGCTGCTCAAGGCATCCATTGCCCCGCCGACCTTGGCCAGCGCCACAACGGTGATCACCGGCAGACCAACGGCCGTGACCAGGAAACCCAGCGCCGCCATCCAGACATTGGGCCCGGACTGCAAACCGACGATAGGCGGGAAGATGATGTTGCCAGCCCCGACGAACAGGGCAAACGTCATAAAACCAAGTGCCAGGATGTCCTGGCCTTTCAACACTTTCATTAAGGAAATACCACACTACTGAATCGGAATTTAGAGAGGGATTTCCCTATGGGTGAGGGAAATGCTGTCAGTCCGTATAAGACCGACCCTTTTAGCGCGTTGGTGCCTTGTGGGCCGCAGACGCAAAAATGGCGCGTAGCCTAACGAATTTGTCTGACAAACGCACTGTTTGAGGGCGAACTATCCGATACGCGACATTTCCGTGTCGCGTTTATGCATATAAATGGTTGGTGTCTGTAAGTCCGCCTTCGCGGGCAAGCCCGCTCCCACAAGGATTTGTTGCGTACATACGATTTGGACTTCCCTGCAAAACCTGTGGGAGCGGGCTTGCCCCGGGCGGCGTTCCGACGAAGGGGCCAGCAGAGCCAACACAAATGCCGAAAACGACAAAGGCCACCCGAAGGTGGCCTTTGTTTGGTAAAGCGTCAGCCAAGCACGAGGCTTACTTGACAGCCCAACCGGTCAGCTCGGCCAGGGCCTTGCCGATGTCTGCCAGCGAACGCACGGTTTTAACGCCTGCGTCTTGCAGAGCAGCGAATTTCTCGTCTGCAGTGCCTTTGCCGCCAGAGATGATTGCGCCAGCATGGCCCATGCGCTTGCCCGGAGGAGCAGTCACACCAGCGATGTAGGAAACAACCGGCTTGGTCACGTGTGCCTTGATGTAGGCAGCCGCTTCTTCTTCAGCCGAACCGCCGATCTCACCGATCATCACGATCGCTTCAGTCTTCGGGTCTTCCTGGAACAGCTTCAGGATGTCGATGAAGTTCGAACCCGGGATCGGGTCACCACCGATGCCGACGCAAGTCGACTGACCGAAACCGGCGTCAGTAGTCTGCTTCACAGCTTCGTAGGTCAGGGTGCCGGAACGGGAAACGATACCGACCTTGCCTGGCAAGTGAATGTGACCTGGCATGATGCCGATCTTGCATTCGCCTGGAGTGATCACGCCTGGGCAGTTAGGGCCGATCAGGGTAACACCCAGCTCGTCGCACTTAACTTTAGCGTCCAGCATGTCCAGGGTAGGAATGCCTTCGGTGATGCAGACGATCAGCTTGATGCCGCCGAAAGCAGCTTCCAGGATCGAGTCCTTGCAGAAAGGAGCCGGAACGTAGATTACGCTGGCGGTGGCGCCAGTGGCAGCTACGGCGTCTTTCACGGTGTTGAACACTGGCAGGCCCAGGTGCTCGGTGCCGCCTTTGCCTGGAGTTACACCACCAACCATCTTGGTGCCGTACTCGATGGCTTGCTGGGTGTGGAAACTACCTTGCGAACCGGTAATACCCTGGCAGATAACTTTGGTGTCTTTATTGATCAGGACGCTCATTATTTGCCCTCCGCAGCTTTAACGACTTGTTGAGCAGCGTCGGTCAGGCTGGTAGCAGCGATGATGTTCAAACCGCTTTCTGCCAGTACTTTAGCGCCCAGCTCAGCGTTGTTGCCTTCAAGGCGAACAACAACCGGGATTTTCACGCCGACTTCTTTCACCGCGCCGATGATGCCTTCGGCAATCATGTCGCAACGAACGATGCCGCCGAAGATGTTGACCAGTACTGCAGCGACGTTAGTGTCGGACAGGATGATCTTGAACGCTTCGGTAACGCGTTCCTTGGTAGCACCGCCGCCCACGTCGAGGAAGTTGGCTGGCTTGCCGCCATGCAGGTTGACGATGTCCATGGTACCCATGGCCAGGCCAGCACCGTTGACCATGCAACCGATGTTGCCTTCCAGCGCTACGTAGTTCAGTTCGAACTTGGCAGCGTGCGCTTCGCGCGGATCGTCCTGCGACGGATCGTGGAAAGTCTTCAGCTTAGGCTGACGGTACATGGCGTTGGCGTCGATGTTGATCTTGGCGTCCAGGCAGTGCAGATCGCCGTCAGCCTTGATCACCAGCGGGTTCACTTCCAGCAGGGCCAGATCGTGATCCTGGAACAGTTTGGCCAGACCTACGAAGATCTTGGCGAACTGGGCAACTTGCTTGCCTTCCAGACCCAGCTGGAAAGCCAGTTCACGACCCTGGAATGGCTGAGCGCCAACCAGTGGATCGATAGTGGCCTTCAGAATTTTTTCTGGAGTGTCGTGAGCGATTTTCTCGATGTCCACGCCACCTTCGGTGGAAGCCATGAACACGATGCGACGGCTCGAACGGTCAACGACAGCGCCCAGGTACAGCTCTTTAGCGATATCAGTGCACGATTCAACCAGGATCTTGGTGACTGGCTGACCATTGGCGTCAGTCTGGTAAGTCACCAGACGCTTGCCCAGCCACTGCTGTGCGAAGGCTTTGGCGTCTTCTTTGTTGCGAACCAGCTTGACGCCGCCCGCTTTACCGCGACCACCGGCGTGGACCTGGGCTTTGACAACCCACTCGCTGCCGCCGATTTTGTCGCAAGCTTCTGCTGCTGCTTCCGGGGTGTCTACCGCGTAACCGGTGGAAACTGGCAGGCCGTACTCAGCGAACAGCTGCTTACCCTGATACTCGTGAAGATTCATGCTTATTACCGTCTTCGTTAGGTACTGCGCATTCGGTGCTGCACTGTTCAGTGCCGCACCACCTGTGACTGCTGCTTGCGTAGCTGAGCTACGCAAGACTGCGTCCAGCGGATATTCCGCGGTGAGTCTTGCATGCAAGGCTCACGACGGGCCAAACCGCCGTGGTTTCTTATTATGTCTTAACGCTTCTTGCGGTTGGCGATGTGGATGGCGCCGCCATTCACTGCCAAAGCAGCTTCGTGCAAGGCTTCAGACAGGGTCGGATGGGAGAAAACCATCATGCCCAGGTCTTCAGCGCTGGTGCCGAATTCCATACCGATCGCGCCCTGCTGAACCAGTTCGGCAGCGCTTGGGCCAATCACGTGGACGCCCAGTACGCGGTCCGTCTTGGCATCTGCGATGACCTTGACGAAACCACCGGTGTCGTTGGCGGCCATGGCACGGCCGGAGGCTGCGAACGGGAAGGTGCCGACGTTAACTTCAACGCCTTCGGCTTTCAAGGCCTGCTCGGTTTTACCAACCCACGCGATTTCCGGGTGAGTATAAATAACCGAAGGGATCAAATCATAGTTCATCTGGGCCTTGTGGCCCTTGATGCGCTCGACAACCATGATGCCTTCTTCGGACGCTTTGTGCGCCAGCATCATGCCGCGAACCACGTCGCCAATGGCGTAAACGCCCGGTACGGTGGTGGCGCAGTGATCGTCAACGTGCACGAAACCGCGCTCGTCCAGGGTCACGCCGCAGTCGGCAGCCAACAGATCAGTGGTCACCGGACGGCGACCAACGGCTACGATCAGCTTGTCGAAAGTGATGTTCTGTTCGCCGTTGGCATCGGTGTAGTTCACCACGACTTCGTCGCCGTTCACTTTGGAACCGGTGACGCGAGCGCCCAGCTTGATGTCCAGACCTTGCTTGGTCAGGGTTTTCAGCGCTTCTTTGGAAACAGCGGTGTCAGCTGCCATCAGGAAGGTGTCCAGGGCTTCCAGGACAGTCACTTCTGCACCCAGACGCGACCAGACCGAACCCAGTTCCAGACCGATCACGCCAGCGCCGATCACGCCCAGACGTTTTGGAACGGATTGGAATTCCAGGGCGCCAGTCGAATCGACGATCACATTCTGGTCAACCGGAGCTGGCGGAATGTCGATCGGACGCGAACCTGGTGCCAGGATGACGTTTTCGGCTTCGATGATTTCTACCGAGCCATCAGGCTTGGTGACTTCGACTTTCTTGCCGGCCAGCAGCTTGCCGTGACCCTGGATGGAGGTCACACCGTTGGCTTTGAACAGGGTCGCAACGCCGGAGGTCAGGCCTTTGACGATGTTGGCTTTACGGCCGACCATCGCTGGCACGTCCATGGTCACGCCAGCGTGATTGATACCGTGGATCGCGAAACCGTCCTGGGCTTCATGGAATTTCCACGAGCTGTCCAGCAGGGCCTTGGATGGAATGCAGCCGACGTTCAGGCAAGTACCGCCCAGAGCCAGTTTGCCTTCCTTGTCGGTGTACTTCTCGATGCAGGCAGTGGAGAGACCCAGCTGCGCGGCCTTGATGGCAGCGACATAACCGCCAGGGCCCGCACCGATCACTACTACGTCAAATTTCTGCGACATGTAAAAGAATCCTCTTTTAGCTTCAAGCTACAAGCAATAAGCCACAAGCTCGAAGCCCCCACTCGTTCGCCTTGAGCTTGGGGCTTGTCACTTGCAGCTTGTCGCTGTTTTTTAAATATCCAGCAACAGACGAGCCGGATCTTCCAGCAGGTTCTTGATGGTCACCAGGAAGGTCACAGCTTCTTTGCCATCGATCAGACGGTGATCGTAGGACAGTGCCAGGTACATCATCGGACGGATAACGACCTGACCGTTGATGGCCATAGGACGCTGGATGATGTTGTGCATGCCCAGGATGGCGGCTTGTGGCGGGTTGACGATCGGGGTCGACATCATCGAACCGAAAGTACCGCCGTTGGTGATGGTGAAAGTGCCACCGGTCATTTCGTCCATCGACAGTTTGCCGTCGCGGGCTTTCTTGCCGAAGGTGGCGATGCCGCCTTCGATTTCAGCCAGGCTCATCAGTTCGGCGTTACGCAGAACCGGTACTACCAGGCCGCGATCGCTGGAAACTGCAACGCCGACGTCAGCGTAGCCGTGGTAAACGATGTCGCCGCCGTCGATCGAGGCGTTGACAGCCGGGAAGCGCTTCAGTGCTTCGGTGGCCGCTTTCACGAAGAAGGACATGAAGCCCAGGCGCACGCCGTTGTGGGACTTCTCGAACAGGTCCTTGTACTTCGAACGCAGCGCCATGACTTCGGTCATGTCGACTTCGTTGAACGTGGTCAGCATCGCCATGTTCGACTGGGCTTCAACCAGACGCTTGGCCACGGTGGCACGAACGCGGGTCATCGGTACGCGCTTCTCGATGCGGTCGCCAGCAGCGAACACAGGAGCAGCGGCAGCCGGAGCAGCAGCCTTGGCAGGTGCGGCAGCAGGAGCAGCTTTCTTGGCTTCGACAGCGGCAACCACGTCTTCCTTGGTTACACGACCATCTTTGCCGGTGCCTTTGACGGAAGCCAGGTTGATGCCGTTCTCTTCGGCCAGCTTGCGAGCGGCTGGAGCGGCGATAGCGTCTTCGTCAGCGCCGGCGGCCGGAGCTGCGGCAGCAGCGGCCGGAGCAGCAGCGGCAGCCGGAGCAGCGGCAGCAGCACCGCCTTCAACGATGGAGCCCAGGACTTCGTCGGACAGAACGGTGTCGCCTTCGTTCTTGACGATAGCGCCCAGCACGCCGTCAGCGGTAGCCAACACTTCCAGCACGACTTTGTCGGTCTCGATGTCGACGATCAGTTCGTCGCGCTTGACCGCATCGCCCGGTTGTTTGTGCCAGGTGGCAACGGTGCCATCGGCAACCGATTCCGGGAAAGTGGGGGCTTTGATCTCGATAGCCATTGTCTGTGGTTCCTTAAATTCGGTTTCAGGTGCGCGAAGGCGTTAAACAGTAAAGGCGTCTTGCAGCAGTTTTTCCTGCTGTTCGGCGTGCATCGATGCGTAACCGCATGCAGGTGCAGCAGAAGCCTCACGGCCCGCGTACTCGAGTACGAGAGACTTGTTGAGGTTGCTGATGCTGCGACGCATGTGGTGTTGGCTGCAGTACCACGCACCCTGGTTCATCGGCTCTTCCTGACACCAGACGGCATGCTTGACGTTGGTATAAGGAGCCAGGACTTCTTTCAAGTCGTCCTCAGGGAATGGGTACAGCTGCTCGATACGCACGATGGCGATGTCGTCACGACCTTCGGCACGGCGTTTTTCCAGCAGGTCGTAGTAGACCTTGCCGCTACACAGAACAACGCGCTCGACCTTTTTCGGGTCTTGGGCATCGATTTCCGGGATGACGGTCTGGAACGAACCTTCGGCCAGATCTTCCAGCGTCGAGATGGCCAGCTTGTGGCGCAGCAGCGACTTCGGAGTCAGGACTACCAGTGGCTTGCGCAGCGGGCGAATCACCTGACGGCGCAGCAAGTGGTAGATCTGAGCCGGCGTCGTCGGCATGCACACCTGAATGTTGTGCTCGGCGCACAGCTGCAGGTAACGCTCCAGACGAGCCGAGGAGTGCTCCGGCCCCTGACCTTCATAACCGTGCGGCAGCAGCATGGTCAGACCGCACAGACGGCCCCACTTGTGCTCGCCACTGGTGATGAACTGGTCGATTACGACCTGGGCGCCGTTGGCGAAGTCGCCGAACTGGGCTTCCCAGATAACCAGGGCATTCGGCGTGGTGGTCGAGTAACCGTACTCGAACGCCAATACCGCTTCTTCGGACAGGAACGAGTCGTACAGGTCAAAACGCGGCTGACCGTCGTACAGGTTCTGCAGCGGGATGTAGGTGCCCGCGTCTTTCTGGTTGTGCAGGACAGCGTGACGGTGCGAGAACGTACCGCGCCCGATGTCCTGGCCAGTCATGCGAATCGGGTGACCTTCGAACGCCAGGGTCGCGTACGCCATGGTTTCGGCGTAGCCCCAGTTGATCGGCAGGCCACCGGCTTGCATCTTCTGGCGGTCTTCGTAGATCTTGGCAACCTGGCGCTGAACCACGAAGCCTTCCGGGATTTCCAGCAGCTTGGCGGACAGTTCCTGCAAGGTCTTCAGATCGAAGCGAGTGTCGTGACGCGCGGTCCAGGTGTGACCCAGGTACGGACGCCAGTCCACGAACAGTTCCTTGTTCGGCTCTTTGACCAGGCTCTTCACAACGTGCAGACCGTTGTCCAGCGCGTTGCGGTATTCGTCGACTTTCGCCTGAACACGCTCTGCATCCAGCACACCGCCTTGAGTCAGGCGATCGGCATACAGCTCACGGGTGGTGCGCTGCTTGGTGATCTGCTGATACATCAGAGGCTGGGTGCCGCTTGGCTCGTCGGCCTCGTTGTGGCCGCGACGACGGTAGCAGACCAGGTCGATCACCACGTCACGCTTGAACTGCATGCGGTAGTCGATGGCCAGCTGGGTCACGAACAATACGGCTTCCGGATCATCACCATTAACATGGAGGATCGGCGCCTGGATCATTTTCGCAACGTCGGTCGCGTACTCGGTGGAACGCGAGTCCAGCGGGTTGCTGATGGTGAAACCGACCTGGTTGTTGATCACGATGTGCACGGTACCGCCGGTCTTGAAACCGCGGGTCTGAGACATCTGGAAGGTTTCCATGACCACGCCCTGACCTGCGAAAGCAGCATCACCGTGGATGGAGATCGGCAGGACCTTCTCGCCGGTCGGGTCGTTGCGACGATCCTGACGGGCGCGAACCGAACCTTCGACCACCGGGGAAACGATTTCCAGGTGGGACGGGTTGAACGCCATCGCCAGGTGAACTTCACCGCCGGTGGTCATCACGTTGGACGAGAAGCCCTGGTGGTATTTCACGTCACCGGAACCGAGCTCGACCTTCTTCTTGCCTTCGAACTCGTCGAACAGCTCGCGCGGGTTCTTGCCGAAGGTGTTGACCAGCACGTTCAGACGGCCACGGTGGGCCATGCCGATGACGATTTCCTTGGTGCCGTAGGAACCGGAACGCTGGATCAGCTCGTCGAGCATCGGAATCAGGCTTTCGCCGCCTTCCAGGCCGAAACGCTTGGTACCCGGGTATTTGGTGCCCAGGTATTTTTCCAGGCCTTCACCGGCGGTCACGCGCTCGAGCAGGTGGCTCTTGATGTCGGCGGAGTACGTCGGACGGCCGCGCACGCTTTCCAGACGCTGCTGGAACCACTGGCGCTGCTCGGAATCGGTGATATGCGTGAATTCAGCGCCGATGGTGCGGCAATATGTCTGCTGCAACGCTTCGTGAATTTCGCGTAGGCTCGCTTCCTCTTTGCCGATGAACAGGTCGCCGGCACGGAAGGTCGTATCAAGATCGGCATTGGTCAAGCCGTAATGATTGATCGACAGGTCTGCAGGTGCAGGACGCTGCCACAGCCCCAGCGGGTCAAGCTGGGCTGCCTGGTGGCCACGCATACGGTAGGCCTGGATCAATCGCAGCACTTCAACTTGCTTCTTCTCGTGCTCACTGCTCACGCTGCCGGCGGAAACCGGTTGGGCGCGGCGCTGGTTCTTTGCCAGCAAGACGAAATGATCGCGAATTGTGGAGTGCGAAACATCGGTGGCAGAGTTGCCGTCAGCAGGCAACTTCTGGAAGTAGGTGCGCCACTCTTCTGGCACAGCGTTAGGGTCGTGCAGGTAGAGCTCATAAAGCTCTTCCACATAGGCAGCGTTACTACCGGATAGGTAGGCACTGTTCCACATGCGCTGCATCACGCTTTCTTGCATGCTTGGTCACCCTCGGTTAGGGGAACACCACCGGTGTCGACACCGAGCAAACTTGCAGAAGTCCGAATGCAGCGACCAAAACAAGCCACTAGGATCACACTGATAGTCCGGGTACCAGCCCGGATGCCCCTGCTTGTCTCATTTCTTCAAAATAAGAGCCGCAGCCTTTTAAGCTGCTGCTCAGGTTAAAACTACGGCGCCGGTTGAAGCCTGCGCCGCAGCATCTACGGGTACAGCGGGTACAGCAGCTGAATCACACGCCGCTCGAGAGCAACATGTTACGGATGTGACCGATGGCCTTAGTCGGGTTCAGGCCTTTCGGACATACGTTGACGCAGTTCATGATCCCGCGGCAGCGGAATACGCTGAACGGGTCATCCAGCGAAGCCAGACGCTCGGACGTCTTGGTATCACGGCTGTCTGCCAGGAAGCGGTACGCTTGCAGCAGGGCGGCCGGGCCCAGGAACTTGTCCGGGTTCCACCAGAAGGACGGGCAGGAAGTCGAGCAGCAAGCGCACAGGATGCACTCGTACAGACCGTCCAGCTTTTCACGCTCTTCAGGGGACTGCAGACGCTCGATGGCCGGAGCCGGCGTGTCGTTCTGCAGGTATGGCTTAACCTTCTCGTATTGCTTGTAGAAGATGCTCATATCGACGACCAGGTCACGGATAACCGGCAAACCTGGCAGAGGACGAACGATCAACTTGTTACCTTTTACGACAGCAGACAGCGGCGTGATGCACGCCAGGCCGTTTTTGCCGTTGATGTTCATGCCGTCGGAGCCGCAAACACCTTCACGGCAAGAGCGACGATAGGAGAAACCTTCGTCCTGCTCTTTGATCAGGGCCAGCACGTCCAGCACCATCAGGTCTTTACCACCGGTATCGACCTGGAATTCCTGCATGAACGGCGCAGCGTCCTGATCAGGGTTGTAACGATATACACTGACTTGCAACATGGCGGTCACCCTTAATAAGTCCGGACTTTAGGTTCGAAAGTCGGAACAGTCTTCGGCGAGAAGTTCACGGCACGCTTGGTGACGCGCTTGTCACCCGGGAAGTACAGGGTGTGGCACAGCCAGTTTTCGTCGTCACGGTCTTCGAAGTCTTCACGGGCGTGTGCGCCGCGGGACTCTTTACGTACTTCGGCAGCGATGGCGGTAGCTTCGGCCACTTCCAGCAGGTTTTGCAGTTCCAGCGCTTCGATACGGGCAGTGTTGAACGCCTGCGACTTGTCGTTGATCTTCACGTTGGCAATGCGGGTACGCAGCTCAGCCAGCTGAGCGATACCTTTCTGCATGTATTCGCCGGTACGGAATACACCGAAGTAGTTCTGCATGCAGCTTTGCAGCTCGCGACGCAGGGTAGCCACGTCTTCGCCATCAGTACGGTTGTTCAGTGCGTTCAGGCGCGACAGGGCAGCTTCGATGTCGGCTTCGGTAGCGTCGTCGTATTCGATACCATCGGTCAGCGCCTTTTCCAGGTGCAGGCCGGCAGCACGGCCGAATACCACCAGGTCGAGCAGCGAGTTGCCGCCCAGACGGTTGGCACCGTGAACCGATACGCAAGCCACTTCACCCACAGCGAACAGACCAGGAATGATCTGGTCGACACCTTCGGCGTTCTGGGTGATCGCCTGACCATGAATGTTGGTGGCAACGCCGCCCATCATGTAGTGGCAGGTCGGAACAACCGGAACCGGAGCAACCACCGGGTCAACGTGTGCGAAAGTCTTCGACAGTTCGCAGATGCCTGGCAGACGGCTGTGCAGCACTTCCTCGCCCAGGTGGTCGAGCTTGAGCATTACGTGGTCGCCATTCGGACCGCAACCGTTGCCGGCGATGATCTCTTTAACCATCGAACGGGCAACAACGTCACGACCGGCAAGGTCCTTGGCGTTCGGAGCATAACGCTCCATGAAACGCTCGCCGTGCTTGTTGATCAGGTATCCACCTTCACCACGGCAACCTTCTGTAACCAGTACACCGGCGCCGGCGATACCGGTCGGGTGGAACTGCCACATTTCAATGTCTTGTACCGGTACGCCGGCACGCAGCGCCATGCCAACGCCGTCACCTGTGTTGATCAGGGCGTTGGTGGTCGACGCGTAGATACGGCCTGCACCGCCGGTCGCCAGCACGGTGGCTTTGGCGCGGATGTAGGTGGTTTCACCGGTTTCGATGCAGATCGCGATCACACCGACGAACTCGCCTTCGCCGTTCTTCACCAGATCGACAGCGTAGTACTCGTTCAGGAACGTGGTACCGGCTTTCAGGTTGCCCTGATAAAGGGTGTGCAGCAGTGCGTGACCGGTACGGTCGGAGGCAGCGCAAGTACGCGCAGCCTGGCCGCCCTTGCCGTAATCCTTGGACTGGCCACCGAACGGACGCTGATAGATACGGCCTTGCTCGGTACGCGAGAACGGCAGACCCATGTGATCCAGTTCGAAAACGGCAGCCGGGCCTTCCTGACACATGTATTCGATAGCGTCCTGGTCACCGATGTAGTCGGAACCCTTGACGGTATCGTACATGTGCCAGCGCCAGTCATCGTTCGGGTCAGCAGACGCGATCGCGCAGGTGATGCCGCCCTGGGCGGATACAGTGTGCGAACGGGTCGGGAACACCTTTGTGATCACGGCAGTCTTGTGACCACCTTGTGCCAGTTGCAGCGCTGCGCGCATGCCGGCACCGCCACCACCAATAATGATGGCGTCGAAAGAAATCGTTGGAATGTTAGCCATGAATCAGATACCCCAGAGAATCTGCACACCCCAGACGAAGTAAGCGAACATCGCAACGCCGCATACCGCCTGGAAAAGGAAACGTACTGCAGTCGCGGACTTGCCCAGCGCCATCGGCGTCAGGTAGTCGGTCGCGATGGTCCACATGCCGACCCAGGCGTGAGCGCCCAGGGCAACGAGGGCCAGCAGACTGAAGATACGCATCCCGTTGTGGGCGAACAGGCCGTGCCATTGGTCGTAGCCAATGCCCGGGTTCGCTGCGAGGTATCCGATCAGGAAGATGAAATAAGCCGCGAGAACGACCGCAGACACACGTTGCGCCATCCAGTCATAAAGACCGGAACGCGAAAGGTTCGTAACGCTGGTTACCATATCCAAACTCCTGCCAGAACGATCAACACCACGGAAACGGCGATGATAATTTTCGAGCCCAGGCGGCCGCCTTCCAGCGTCTCACCGATGCCCATATCCATGATCAAGTGGCGCACACCGGCTACCAGGTGATACAGAAGAGCGGACAGGAGGCCCCATGCTACGAACTTGGCCAGCGGGCTGGTCAAGCATGCCTTCACCTCGGCAAAACCTTCCTCGGAACCCAGGGATTTGCCCAATGCATAAAGCATGAAGCCAAGGCCCAGGAAGAGGATGATGCCGGAAACACGGTGAAGAAACGACGTAACGCCGGTGATGGGGAGTTTGATGGTCCTTAGGTCTAGGTTTACAGGTCGTTGGCTTTTCACGGCTTTTTTTTCACACTGAAGAGCCCCTAACAATCAGGGCAAAGTTGTTGGGGAGTGCACTGGTCAGGTAACCACCACCCAGGGATGCGACCCCCAATAAAGCAGGCCCAAAAGCCCCTGGCGGTCGGTGGCCGAGTATAGACAGTTAGGCTACTAATGACAACGCAAAGACCTAACCCAAACAGCTGATTGCGCAACGGACATAAAAGGCGTAAATGGCAGCCAATTTCGAGAAAAAAGTCCGGTTAAAGCCTTCTGGAGCAAGACTTTAGGCAAATTGACATTCGAATTTATCTCACTATAGTGGTGCGGGCCCTGCGTGGGGGGTCTGTCTGATGATTTCAAGCATAAATAGGAGGCCACATGGCTGACAAAAAAGCGCAGTTGATCATCGAGGGCGCAGCCCCCGTCGAGCTGCCCATTTTAACCGGCACCGTTGGTCCCGATGTTATCGATGTTCGGGGCCTGACGGCCACGGGCCGTTTCACCTTTGACCCAGGTTTCATGTCGACCGCCTCGTGCGAGTCGAAGATCACCTATATCGACGGCGACAACGGCATCCTGCTGCACCGCGGCTACCCGATCGAACAGCTGGCTGAAAAGTCGGACTACCTGGAAACCTGCTATCTGCTGCTCAACGGCGAACTGCCGACCGCAGAACAGAAGGCCCAGTTCGTCAGCACCGTGAAGAACCACACCATGGTTCACGAGCAGTTGAAGACCTTCTTCAACGGCTTCCGTCGCGACGCCCACCCGATGGCCGTCATGTGCGGCGTAGTCGGCGCCCTCTCGGCCTTCTACCACGACTCCCTGGACATCAATAACCCGCAGCATCGCGAAATCTCCGCGATCCGCCTGGTTGCCAAGATGCCGACCCTGGCAGCGATGGTTTACAAGTACTCCATGGGCCAACCCATGATGTACCCGCGCAACGACCTGTCGTACGCGGAAAACTTCCTGCACATGATGTTCAACACCCCGTGCGAGATCAAACCGATCAGCCCGGTACTCGCCAAGGCCATGGACCGGATCTTCATCCTCCATGCCGACCACGAGCAGAACGCCTCGACGTCCACCGTGCGCCTGGCGGGCTCCTCGGGCGCCAACCCGTTCGCCTGTATCGCTGCCGGCATCGCTGCACTGTGGGGTCCTGCCCACGGCGGTGCAAACGAAGCCGTACTGACCATGCTCGATGAAATCGGCGATGTTTCGAACATCGACAAGTTCATCGCCAAGGCCAAGGACAAGAACGATCCGTTCAAACTGATGGGCTTCGGTCACCGCGTTTACAAAAACCGCGACCCACGCGCCACCGTCATGAAGCAGACCTGCGACGAAGTGTTGAAGGAACTGGGCATCCAGAACGATCCGCAACTCGAACTGGCCATGCGCCTGGAAGAGATCGCCCTGACCGACCCGTACTTCATCGAGCGCTCGCTGTACCCGAACGTCGACTTCTACTCGGGGATCATCCTCAAGGCGATCGGCATTCCAACCAGCATGTTCACCGTGATCTTCGCCCTGGCGCGGACCGTCGGCTGGATCTCCCACTGGAAAGAAATGCTCTCCAGCCCGTACAAGATCGGCCGTCCGCGCCAGCTGTACACCGGCTACGAGTCGCGTGACATCACCAAGCTGGAAGACCGCAAGTAAGATCTGTCTTGCTGTAGCGTGTTGAGTTGTACCGGGAACGGCCTCTGCTTTTTATATAAAGAGCAGGAGGCCGTTTTTGTTTGTGCGCTTTGTCGAGTACATATCCATTATTCAGGTAACGACGACTTATGGTTCCGCTCTTACAGCGGGTTACTTTGAAAAGCGCAAAGTAACCAAACGCTCTTGCCCCTGACATTCGGTGCCTCGCCATGGCTCGGCATGCCCTCGCTCCGGTCCTGCTCCGTGGGCCCGCCGCCATCGGCCATCCATGGCCGGGGGCGGCTAACCCGGCATCCATGCCGGGTTGCCCACTGCGCAAAACCTGCGCTCGGCCTCACGAGGGGGGCGTACACCGCAAAAGCAAAGCGAGGCGGCCTACCGGCCGGCCTGATTCTGATGCGTGCGTGTTTCCATGTAGGAGCTGCCGCAGGCTGCGATCTTTTGATTCTGGTTTTTGACAATGTCGAAGAGGCGGAAGATCAAGATCAAAAGATCGCAGCCGGCGGCAGCTCCTACAGGCCGAGCGTTAGCTCGCCTGCCGCTCTTGATCTTGATCCACCCGCCCCCTCGGAAGGCTGAGCGGAGGTGTTCATCAGGGGGCAGGCGCGCAGCGCCGTTCGACGAAGTCGAACACATCGAGAGGAGGTCGTCGCGAAGCAGACCGGAGGCGATGCGCCCTGATGAATACCGGAGCGAAGGAACCCCGAGCCTAGGCGAGGGGCCGTACGTAAGGGGCGAGCGTTTTTTGCTTACTTTTTTAGGCGCTTGTAAAAAAGTGAGTCGCCGTAAGGGCGAAACCATAGGTGGCCGTTACCGCAGCAATGGATATGTATACGATCAGCGAAAGACAGGTCGGCTGGAAGGCCGCCTTCGCGAGCAAGCCCGCTCCCACAGTAAATCGGTACATCCGCAAAATTCAGGTCGATTAACGCACAATAAAAAAGTGCCCCGATCTCTCGACCGGAGCACTTCATAAAACATCGCCAGCTATATCAAAGCATCAAGACTTAGTGCGAAACCGCCCCGCTCGCCCCCAACCCAGTCTGCGAACGAACAAACTGCGGGAAGAACAGCGCCCGCTCATTGTCAGCCGCAGTCGACTTGTCAGTGACCGAGAAGAACCAGATCCCAACAAAGGCAATCATCATCGAGAACAACGCCGGGTACTCATACGGGAAGATAGCCTTCTCGTGATGCAGGATCTGCACCCAGATGGTCGGGCCAAGGATCATCAGGCCTACGGCACTGATCAGGCCCATCCAGCCGCCGATCATCGCACCGCGAGTGGTCAGCTTTTTCCAGTACATGGAAAGCAGCAGTACCGGGAAGTTGCAACTCGCCGCGATGGAGAACGCCAGGCCCACCATGAACGCGATGTTCTGGCTTTCGAACAGAATGCCCAGCACGATGGCCAACACAGCCAAGGCAATGGTGGTGATCTTCGAAATACGAATCTCATCCTTCTCGTTGGCCTTGCCCTTCTTGATCACACTGGCATACAGGTCGTGGGACACCGCCGAAGCACCCGCCAGGGTCAGGCCGGCCACTACCGCCAGAATGGTCGCGAACGCCACGGCCGAGATGAAGCCCAGGAAGATACTGCCACCGACCGCATTGGCCAGGTGCACCGCCGCCATGTTGTTACCGCCGAGCAATGCGCCGGCCGCGTCTTTGAAGGCCGGGTTGGTGCTGACCAGCAGGATCGCGCCGAAACCGATGATGAAGGTCAGGATGTAGAAGTAGCCAATGAAGCCGGTTGCGTACAGCACACTCTTGCGAGCTTCCTTTGCATCACTCACGGTGAAGAAGCGCATCAGGATGTGCGGCAGACCCGCGGTACCGAACATCAGAGCCAAGCCCAGGGAGAACGCCGAGACCGGATCTTTCACCAGACCGCCCGGGCTCATGATCGCCTCACCTTTAGGGTGAACCTTGATCGCCTCGGAAAACAGCATGTTGAAGTCGAAGTTGACGTGTTTCATTACCATCAGCGCCATGAAGGAAGCGCCGGACAGCAGCAGAACGGCCTTGATGATTTGCACCCAGGTGGTCGCCAGCATGCCGCCGAACAACACATAAAGGCACATCAGCACGCCCACCAGAATTACCGCGACGTGGTAGTCGAGGCCGAACAGCAACTGGATCAGCTTGCCCGCACCGACCATCTGGGCGATCAGGTAGAACGCCACCACCACCAGCGAACCGCAGGCAGACAGCGTACGGATCTGGGTTTGCCCGAGGCGGTAGGACGCCACGTCGGCAAAGGTGTACTTGCCCAGGTTACGCAGGCGCTCGGCGATCAGGAACAGGATGATCGGCCAGCCCACCAGGAAGCCGATCGAATAGATCAGCCCGTCGTAGCCTGAAGCGAACACCAGCGCGGAAATACCCAGGAAAGACGCCGCCGACATGTAGTCACCGGCAATCGCCAGACCGTTCTGGAACCCGGTGATCTTGCCGCCCGCCGCGTAGTAGTCGGCAGCCGACTTGTTACGCTTGGAGGCCCAGTAAGTGATGCACAGGGTTGCCCCTACGAATACCACGAACATCAGGATCGCGGAGACGTTAAGCGGTTGCTTCTGCACGGCACCGGTCAGGGCGTCAGCCGCCCGGGCGCCCGGTGCAAAAGCTGCGATGCTCAATAGAGCCAGTAGACGCCGGATCATTGCTGAGCCTCCTTGAGAATCGCATTGTTCAGGTCGTCAAACTCGCCATTGGCACGGCGTACGTAGATGCCGGTCAGGACGAAGGCCGAGACAATCAGCCCGACACCAATCGGTATGCCCCAGGTAATCGAGGACTCAGGGTTGATTTTTGCCCCCAGCACCTGCGGCCCATAGGCAATCAGAAGAATGAATCCGGAGTAAAGCCCTA
Organism: Pseudomonas sp. B1(2018); assembly: GCF_003097365.1. Classification (NCBI taxonomy): domain Bacteria; kingdom Pseudomonadati; phylum Pseudomonadota; class Gammaproteobacteria; order Pseudomonadales; family Pseudomonadaceae; genus Pseudomonas; species Pseudomonas sp. B1(2018). The sequence goes on along the minus strand of NZ_PYUK01000017.1, from coordinate 429 downwards.
GCATGATCGCCGAAAGAATCCAGGCGAATCGCTCCCTCTTGCTGACCAGCTCCTTGAAACGCGGGCTGTTTTGAATCGAGAGGTAAATGCTGTCGTTCATTGTTTTTATCCTCGCAGCACAGATTGAAGTGGAACGGTATCCACTCTATGCGGCTGCGGGGCAGGTTCCAGACGACCTTAGTCTTAGAACCACATGACAGATTCGCCAATTATCAGCACACCATAAATCAATGTGGGAGCGGGCTTGCTCGCGAAGAGGTCGTATCAGTCACTATCAAAGTTGACTGTCAGACCGCTTTCGCGAGCAAGCCCGCTTGTATGGTAGGACTTGAAGGGAGGAGGAGGGACAAAGCCCGATTCTGACTGTTAGCGCAGTACAGATCCGTGGGAGATTTCGCCCCTCCTCCTTTCACCCAAGCGCCGATAAAG